>NZ_JAKPBV010000008.1:0-140703 GCF_022662515.1 Lysobacter sp. M15
GTGGGAGCGGCCTTGGCCGCGATTGCTTTTTCCCGGGCCTGCATCGAAAGTCCAAGGCAATCGCGGCCAAGGCCGCTCCCACTCTAGAATGCGCGCATGAGCTACCCCTTCGAGCGCCCGCGGCGGATGCGCCGCGACGAGTTCTCACGCCGGTTGATGCGCGAGCACGTCCTGACGGTCGACGACCTGATCTATCCGGTGTTCGTGCACGAACTCCAGGGCCGTGCGGCGGTACCGTCCATGCCGGGCGTGGACCGGGTTTCGATCGACGAACTGCTGCGCATCGCTGAGCAGGCCAGCGAACTGCGCGTTCCGGCGCTGGCGCTGTTCCCGGTGACGGCGCCCGAGGCGAAGTCGGCTGCCGCCGAGGCCGCATGGGCCGAGGATGGGCTGTGCCAGCGCGCAGTGCGCGCCCTGAAGTCGCGGTTCCCCGAACTGGGCGTGATCACCGACGTGGCGCTGGATCCATATACCTCGCACGGCCAGGACGGCCTGGTCGATGCCACCGGATACGTGGTCAACGACGAGACGGTCGAGGCACTGGTGAAGCAGGCGCTCTCGCACGCCGCGGCGGGCGCCGACGTCGTGGCTCCCAGCGACATGATGGACGGGCGCATCGGCGCGATCCGCGGCGCGCTGGAACAGGAAGGTTTCATCCATACCCGGATCCTGGCCTATGCCGCCAAGTACGCGTCCGGTTTCTACGGGCCGTTCCGCGATGCCGTGGGCAGCGCCGGCGCGCTGGGCAAGGGCAACAAGAACACTTACCAGATGGACCCGGCCAATTCCGACGAGGCACTGCGTGAGGTGGCACTGGACCTCGACGAAGGCGCCGACATGGTGATGATCAAGCCCGGCCTGCCCTACCTCGACATCGTGCGCCGGGTGAAGGACGAATTCGGCGCGCCGACGTTCGTCTACCAGGTCAGCGGCGAGTACGCGATGTTGAAGGCTGCGGCGCAGAACGGCTGGCTCGACGAGCGCGCCTGTGCGCTCGAGGCGCTGGTGTCGATCAAGCGCGCCGGTGCCGACGGCGTGCTGACCTACTTCGCGCTGGACGCGGCGCGCTGGCTGCGCGATCGCCTGTAGCAGCGCCGCTTCGGCGCGACGGCTCGCTTGGGGAGCGGAAATCGGGCCAAAGCTGAATTCCCATCTCAACGGCACACGCATCGCATGATCCGCAGGGCTACCGCCGACGACGCTCCCGAGATCGCCAGGCTATCGGCCCAGCTGGGGTATCCAGCCGCGATCGCCACCTTCGCCGAGCGCCTGCGCCAGCTGCAGTCCCGCGACACGCATGCCGTGCTCGTCCATGAGGGAGAAGGGAATCGACTGGCCGGATTCGTCGGACTGGAACAGCGGTTGATGATCGAAAGCGGGGAGCGTGTGGAGATCGTCGGCCTGGTGGTGGACGAGCAGGCACGCCGGACCGGCACCGGCCGCCGCCTGGTCGCCGCCGCCGAAGATTGGGCGCGCGCCCGCGGCATGCCGGAACTGTTCCTGCGTTCGAACGTCCTGCGCACCGAGGCGCATCCGTTCTACGAGCAGCTCGGTTTCCTGCGGACCAAGACCCAGCATGCCTATGTCAAGCCGCTACGCTGAGCGCTGGCACGCCGGAGTAGACTGCCGGGGCCACGCAAACAGAGGTCATCGGTGATGAGCAAGCACTACGCCGTCTTCGGCCATCCTGTCGCGCATTCGCTCTCGCCGCGCATCCATGCCGCATTCGGCCGGCAGGTCGGCATCCCGGTCGATTACGTCGCCATCGACGCCGAGCCGTCGACGTTCGAGGAAGCGCTGTCGGCGTTCGCCGAGCGCGGCGGCGCAGGCGCCAACATCACCTCGCCGCTGAAGGAAGTCGCGTTCACGCTGTGCAGCGACGCCACCGAGCGGGCGCGCCGCGCCGGCGCCGCGAACACCCTGGTGCGCAACGGCGACACCTGGCACGGCGACAACACCGACGGCGCCGGGCTGGTGCGCGATCTCACCGGTCGCCACGCGCTTGACCTGCGCGCGCGCCGCACCCTGCTGATCGGGGCGGGTGGCGCGGCGCGTGGTGTCGCTCCGGAACTGCTCGACGCGGGCATCGGCGACCTGTTCATCGTCAACCGGACCTCGCATCGCACCGACGCCCTGGTCGACCTGCTCGGCCAGCCCGGACGCGTGCACCCGCGCTATATCGACGACCTGGCCGCGCTCGGCGAGTTCGACCTGATCGTCAACGCCACCTCGGCCGGGCGCGCCGGGCAGTTGCTGCACCTACCGCCGTCGCTGGTCGGGCGGCGCACCGCGGCGGTCGATCTGAACTATGGCGAGGCGGCGATTCCGTTCCTCGCGTGGGCGCGCGCCAATGGCTGCCACGACATGATCGACGGCCTCGGCATGCTGGTCGAACAGGCCGCGATCAGCTTCGCCCGCTGGCACGGCGTGGAGCCGGATACCGACCCGGTGTATGGCGAACTGCGCGCCGAACATGCGCGGCTGGTGACCGCGGACTGATCGAATCCCGGCCTAGACCCGGCCGGCGAGGTACTCATCCTTCAGCCGTACGTAGTGCTGAGCGCTGTAGTACAGCGCCTCGATCTCGGCGTCGGTGAGCCGGCGCGCGAAACGGGCCGGGCTGCCAAGCCACATCTCGCCTTCCCCGACCTCCCTGCCTGGCGTAATCAGCGCGCCGGCGCCGACGAAACCGTGCCTGCGGACCACCGCGCCGTCGAGCACGGTGGCGCCCATGCCGATGAGGCAGGCGTCCTCGATCCGGCAGGCGTGGATGATCGCCTTGTGGCCGATGGTGACGTCCTCGCCGATGACGGTGGCGAAGCCGCCCAGCTTGGCGTGCGGGCCGTCGTGGCTGACGTGGATCACCGTGCCATCCTGGATGTTGCTGCGCGCCCCGATGCGGATGAAGTTGACGTCGCCGCGTACCACGGTGAACGGCCAGACCGACACGTCTTCGCCCAGGACCACATCGCCGATCACGCTGGCGAACGGATCGACGTAGACGCGCTCGCCGAGCGTGGGCACGGTGCCGCGATAGGGGCGCAGGTTGTTCATGGCGTCATTCTAGAGCCAGTGCCACGGAGTGGGACGGCGACTACACTGCCACGCATGGACCCGATCGACGCCACGCACGTCAGCGAACTCGAACCCACGCGCGCGCGCCTGCGTTCGGCCTGGCAGGCGACCAAGCCCGACTACGCGCAGCGGCGGGCCGACCTGCAGGGGTTGCGGCGTGCGCTCAAGGCGCAGCTCGAGACCATGGCCGAGCGGATCTCGCAGGACTTCGGCGGTCGTTCGCGGCACGAGAGCCTGATCGCCGACGGCATGACCGTGCTGGGCGAAATCGATCACCTGCTGCGCCATCTGCGCGGCTGGATGAAGCCGCGGCGCGTGGCGGTGGGCTGGAGGTTCTGGCCGGCGCGCGCGGAGGTGCGGCCCGAGCCGGTCGGCGTGGTCGGCGTGATCGCACCGTGGAACTATCCGGTCAACCTGGCGCTGATTCCGCTCGCGACCGCGATCGCCGCGGGCAATCACGTCTATCTCAAGCCGTCCGAGCACACGCCGCGCAGCGCGCAGTTCCTGCGCGAACTGCTGGCCGAAGTCTTTCCGCCCGATCGCGTTGCGGTGGCGCTGGGGGATGCGGAGGTCGCAGCGGCGTTCGCCGCCCTGCCCTTCGACCATCTGGTGTTCACCGGATCCACCGCCGTCGGTCGCAAGGTGATGGCCGCTGCGGCGCGCAATCTCACGCCGGTGACGCTGGAACTGGGCGGCAAGTCGCCGGCGATCGTCTGCGAGGATTTCCCGCTGGAGCTGGCTGCCGCGCGCCTGGCCACCGGCAAGTGGTTCAACGGCGGCCAGACCTGCATCGCACCCGACTATGTGCTGGTGGACGCCGGTCGCCGCGATGCGCTGGTGCAGGCCCTGCAGCGCGAGCTCGCCACGCGCTACGGCAGCGGCAACGAGGGCGACTACACCCGCATCGTCAACGCTGCGCAGTTCGCGCGCCTGCAGGGTTACCTGGACGATGCCCAGGCACGCGGCGCGCACGTGCTGCGCATCGGCGAATCGGATGCCGCCTCGCGACGCTTCGCGCCTGCGCTGGTCCTCGACGCGCCAGATGATGCCCAGCTGATGCAGGAGGAAATCTTCGGTCCGATCCTGCCGATCAGGACCTACGCATCGCTCGACGAGGCGATCGCCTACGTCAACGCACATGATCGCCCACTGGCGCTGTATCCCTTCAGCAACGACAGGGCGCGGGTGGAGCGCATCCTGAGCAACACGCTCGCGGGCGGCGTCACCGTCAACGACACGCTGATCCATTTCGGCGTCAACGCCCTGCCCTTCGGCGGCGTCGGCGCCAGTGGCATGGGCGCCTATCACGGCCGCGCCGGGTTTGACGCAATGAGCAAGCAACTGTCGGTGATGTGGCAGGCCCGGCGCGCCGGCAGCGATCTGCTCAAGCCACCGTACGCGAAGATCGAACGTTTCATCCGCATGCTGGTGCGTTGAGCCGGTTCAGAGCATGCGCCGCAGGGTGTCGTCGCGACGCCAGAAGTGGTGGTACAGCGCCGCCAGCACGTGCAAGCCGATCACCCAGTAGAACGCTTCGCCGACCGTCGTGTGCCAATGCTCGAAGGTCGCGGCGAGATCCTCGTTCTTCGTCAGCGGCGAGGGCAGCGCGATGTCGGTGAACGGCAGGTACAGCGGCCGGTGCTCGAGCCACAGCGTGGTCAGGCCCATCAGCGGCATGCCGGCCAGAAACAGATAGAGCGCGATGTGGGTAGCCCTGGCAACGGCATGCTGCCAGCGCGGCAGCGGCGGCACGATCGCCGGTTCCGGGTCGCGCACGCGCAGACGCAATCGCCACCATAACAGCGCGAATATCGTCAGCCCCAGCCAGAAATGGCTCTGCATCATCGCGGTGCGCTGCGGTGTGCCGCGCGCGAACAACCCGCGCTGCTCCATCGCCAGGTAGACCAGCAGCACCAGCAGCGCCATCAGCCAGTGTAAACGCCGGCGGCCGGGCGAATAGCGTTCGCGCGACTCCATCTGCAGTCCTCGTGCGGGGTGCGGGCATGGTAGCCTCGCCGGCGCGTCCCCGCAGCATAGGCCCGCGCATGAAGATCGCAAGCTGGAACGTTAATTCGCTCAACGTGCGCTTGCCGCATCTGCAACGCTGGCTCGACGAAGCCAGGCCCGACGTGGTCGCGCTGCAGGAAACCAAACTCGAGGACGCCCGTTTCCCCGATGCGGCGCTGGCCGAACTCGGCTATCGCAGCGTCTTCTGCGGGCAGAAGACCTACAACGGTGTGTCGTTGGTCAGCCGCCTCCCGTTTGTCGGCGAATGCATCACCGCCATCCCGGCCTTCGACGACCCCCAAAAGCGCGTGCTGGCGGCCACGATCGGCGGCGAGCCGGGTTCGCCCCAGGCGTTGCGCATCGTCGACCTCTACGTGGTCAACGGCGAGGCCGTCGGCAGCGAGAAGTTCGAATACAAGCTGCGCTGGCTGGCCGCGGTGCGCGAGTGGCTGCGCCAGGAGCTGGAGCAGCATCCGAACCTGGTGGTGCTCGGCGACTTCAACATCGCACCCGACGATCGCGACGTGCACGATCCCAAGCGCTGGCGCGAGAAGATCCTGTGCTCCACGCCCGAGCGCGAGGCGCTGGGCTCGCTGCTGTCGCTCGGGCTGCACGACAGCTTCCGCCTGTTCAACGAAGATGCCGGCCACCACAGCTGGTGGGACTACCGGCTGGCGGCGTTCCAGCGCGGCTGGGGCCTGCGCATCGACCTGGTGCTGGTCAGCGACGCGCTGCGCGGCCGCTGTACGTCCGCGGGCATCGACCTGGAACCGCGGCGCTGGGAACGCCCCAGCGACCACACCCCGGTCTGGGTTGAAATCGCCGACGCGTGACTGGTGCGGACGCGTTGCAAAGAAAAAGGCCCGGCTTGCGCCGGGCCTTCCACTCGAATCCCTGAGAAACGTCTTGTCTGTGTGTTACGCGATCAGCGTACGCGACCACGACGGAACAGGTTGACGATTGCGAGCAGGATGACCGCGCCGACCAGCGACACGACCAGGCTCATGACGGAAAAACCGTCGTTGATGGATCCGGCGCCGACCAGCGGGCCGATCAACCAGCCACCGATGAACGCGCCGACGATACCGACGACCACATTGAGCAGGATGCCCTGCTGCGCATCGGTTTTCATGATCATGCTGGCAAGCCAGCCAACGACGCCACCCACGATCAACCAGATGATGATGCCCATTCTCGACTCCTTAGACAGGTGAACGATGGAAGTGCTCCCCTGCGTGGGGGCGGGGCAAGTCTGGGCGGCCCTACGTGACGGTCGCGTCAGCGAGACCCGGACCGGAACGGGGTGGATGCCGGTCCCCTGCGTTGTAGCCGAATTATGCGATCAGCGCATGCTGCCGCGCAGCAGCGCGAGCAGCGCGTCGCGCGGCAACTTGCCTGTATCGTTGCGTGGCAATGCATCGACGCGCCTGAGCGGACGCGGAAGAAAGGCGGGGTCGACGGCTTCGCGCAGAGCCGCGAGGATCCGGGTTTCGTCCAGCGTTGGTGCCACCGCCAACGCAGCGATCCTGCGTACGCCGCCGATCTGTTCGTCGAGCTGGAACACCACCCCATCGACGACCCCAGGAATCGCCTGCAACTTGCGCGTCAGGTCGCCGAGCGATGCGCGCTTGCCCGCGATCTCGAGCAGATCGGCATTGCGACCGCGCAGTTCGAAGCGGCCGTCGCCGAGCACTTCAACCAGGTCGGCAAGTTTCACCGGCGCAGCGAGATGCTTCGCGCGCACCAGCGCGCCGTCGGGCTGCGGCGTTACCGAAACCCCCGGCAAGGGCGACCACGCGGCATCGCGTGCGGTGCGGCGCGTGGCGATCACGCAGGTCTCGGTGGAGCCGAACATCTCGCGCACTTCGCAGCCGAAGCTGGCTTCCGCCGCCGCCGCCAGTTCCGCCGGAAGCGGCGCGGTGGCCGAGACGATGCCGGCCAGCGCGGGCAGCGCCACGCCCGATTCCACCAGCGCGCGCAGGTGTACCGGCGTGGTCACCAGCAGCCGATGTCCGGGGGCGTGCGTCAGGGCATCGGCGATGTCGTGCGGGAAAAACGGCCGCGCCGCGTGCACCGCCGCGGGCGCGAACAGCGGCAGCAGCACGGACAGCTCCATCCCGTACATGTGCTGCGGCGGTACCGTCGCGACCACATGGGCGATCTCGTGCTGCGGCCACAGATCGCGCAGCGCCGCCAGGTTCTGCTCGGTACTGGTGCGGAAGCTGCGCCAGGTCTTGGGGTTGGGCACCGGGACACCGGTGCTGCCGGAGGTGAAGCCGATGACCGCCAGCGCATCGTCGTCCACGCACGGCACCGGTCCGTCCTGTAGCGGCAGCACGGCCGGCAGCGTCCACGACTGGATCCCGGAAATCTCGCCATCGCTCACGCAGTAGCTGTCGGGGTGACTGGCGTGCACACCGGCGACTACGGCCGGGGTGCGCGAGGGCGGCAGCAGGTTGACCTGCTGACGGACTGCGGCCGCGCACAGGGTCACCACGAAACGGTACCGGTCCTCGCACAGGTTGATCGCGTGCCGTCCTTCGGGAAGCATCGCCGCCACTGCGCGGACATGGCCCAGGAAACGGCCGAGCGCGACCGGGCCTTCGGCGTCGAAGGCCACGGCCCGCTGCGCGTCGCCGTCGGCAATCGGCTTCGGCCCCGCCTGACCGGATCCTGGCCGGCCGAAGCCCTCGTTGTCGCGTCCCAGAACCGCGGACATCATTCTGCTCCCGGCGCGTCGAGCGCCGTTCCTCCCCGCTTTGTAGCTTACGCTGACCAGCCTGACAGGCGCGAACGGTCCGCATGCCCAGCCCGCCCACCGCCAACCGGATCGGCCCCGTCCGCTGGGTGCAACTGCCGCACCCGGCCGGAATCGCCGCGCAGTCGCTGGCCCAGACCTGGTTGGCGCAGGAACTGGGTGTGGAAGAAGCCGCGCTGGCGATGTCGCGCGATCCGCACGGGCGCCCGCGCCTGCCGGCGGCCCCGACCGGGCACGACGTGAGCTGGAGCCACAGCGGCGACCGGCTGCTGGTGGCGTTGAGCGAGGGCGTGGATGTCGGCGCCGACCTGGAACGCCTGCGCCCACGCCCGCGCGCGCTGGAGCTGGCGCGGCGCTTCTTCGAACCGGGGGAAACCGCCTGGCTCGAATCGCTGCCGGCGCCTGCGCGCGAAACCGCCTTCGTGCGCCTGTGGTGTGCAAAGGAAGCGGTGCTCAAAGCGCATGGTCGCGGCATCGCCTTCGGCCTGCACCGGTTCCGGGTCGGCGAGCACGACGGAGCGATGCGTCTGCTGCAGGCCGATCCGGCGCTGGGACCGGAGCACGCCTGGTCGCTGCATGAGTTCATGCCGCTGCCGGGCTACCACGCCGCGCTGGCCTGGCGCGCGCCTGTCTGACAGCGCCGCTCGCGCATGACGGGTGTGCCGGGCCGCAGTGCGCGCCGATCCGGTCGCCTCGCAGCGTCGCTTCTACAATGTGGCAATGACCGAGCCTCTGCGCCGCGAACTGGAAGCCGGAATGCAGGCGCTAGGCGTCGATATCGCGCATGCCGATGCACTGCTCGCCTATCTCGCCCTGCTCGACCGCTGGAACCGTACCTACAACCTGACCGCGATCCGCGATCCGCACGCGATGGTGGCCAAGCACCTGCTCGATTCGCTGGCGATGCACAACCACCTGGACGGGATCGGATCGCTGGCCGACCTGGGCACGGGGGCAGGCCTGCCGGGCATTCCGCTTGCCATCGTCCATCCGCAGCTGCAGGTCGCGCTGGTGGAAAGCAGCGGCAAGAAGGCACGGTTCCTGCGCGAGGTCGTGCGGGCCCTGGGCCTGGCCAACGTGCAGGTGCACGAAGCCCGGATCGAGTCGGTCGATGCCTCCGGCCGCTTCGACGCCATCACCGCGCGCGCACTGGCCACCCTGCCGCTGATCCTGCAGCTCGGCGGGCACCTGCTGGCGCCGCACGGGAAGCTGCTGGCCATGAAGGGCGTGGTGCCGGAAGACGAGATCGCCGGATTGCCGGCGGGCTGGCAGGTGGAGGCGATCCATCCACTGCGGGTACCTGGGCTGGAGGCGGAACGGCATCTGGTGGTGGTGCGGCGGGCCGACCCGGTCGGTTGAAGCATTCGCCGCTGCTGCGCGCTTTGGAGCTTTCGAAGGCCAGTCCGGCGGCGACCCAGGCCTCGCGCGACCGCCGGCACGGCCTCAGGACGCGCCGGGACGCGTTGTGAGGCGCCAGCAGGCGCATTTAATCGCCGCCGCGGCCGCACCGCGGCCGTGGCGCGGCATAATCCCTGACCCGGGCGCCTCCGCTGCACCGGGACCCCGCGAAATTCCAACGAGGCGCCTCCAGCGCATGGCCCGGATCATTGCTGTCGCAAACCAGAAGGGCGGGGTCGGCAAGACCACCACCGCCGTGAACCTGGCCGCGGCGCTGGCCGCCACGCCCAAGCGCGTACTGCTGGTCGACCTGGACGCGCAGGGCAACGCCACGATGGGCAGCGGCGTCGACAAGCACGCGCTGCAGGCATCGACCTGCGATGTCCTGCTCGAAGAGCAGCATGCCGACGCGGCGATCGTGAAATCGGCCGAGGGTTTCGACCTGATGCCCGGCAACACCGACCTGACCGCGGCCGAAATCGAGCTGATGGACGAAGCTGGGCGCGAACAGCGCCTCAAGCGCGCGCTCGATCCGCTGCGCGAGCGCTACGACTTCATCATCGTCGACTGCCCGCCGGCGCTGTCGCTGCTCACGCTCAATGCGCTCACCGCCGCCGACAGCGTGCTGGTACCGATGCAGTGCGAGTACTACGCGCTCGAAGGCCTCACCGCCCTGCTGCAGACGATCGATGCGCTGAAGGCCAAGCTCAACCCCGCGCTCGAGATCGAAGGCGTGTTGCGCACCATGTTCGACGTGCGCAACAACCTGGCCAACGCCGTCTCGGCCGAACTGACCCAGCATTTCGGCGACAAGGTGTTCCGCACCATCGTGCCGCGCAACGTGCGCCTGGCCGAGGCGCCAAGCCACGGACAGAGCATCGTCGGCTACGACAAGGGCTCGCGCGGAGCGATCGCCTACCTCGGCCTGGCCGGCGAAGTGCTGCGCCGCCAACGCGAGCGCGAGAGCACCCCGCAGGACAAATCGAACATTCCGGAGAAGGCGGCATGACCGCTGCAAAACATCCCGCTTCGAAGCCGGCCCCCGCGAAAAAGCGTGGGCTCGGCCGCGGGCTCGAAGCCCTGCTCGGCCCCAGGGCCGCCGCCGAGGCGCCCAAGCTGGAAGCCACGCCCCAGGACACCCTGCGCAAGCTGCGCGTGGACGCGCTGAGCCCTGGCAAGTACCAGCCGCGCAAGCGCATGGACGAAGCCAAGCTCGGCGAGCTGGCCGAATCGATCAAGGCACAAGGCGTCATCCAGCCGATCGTGGTGCGCGAAACCGCCGCTGGCTTCGAGATCATCGCGGGAGAGCGCCGCTGGCGCGCATCGCAGCTGGCCGGGCTGGACGAGATCCCGGTGGTGGTGCGCGAGGTCGACGATCGCACCGTGGTGGCGATGGCGCTGATCGAGAACATCCAGCGCGAGGACCTCAATCCGCTGGAGGAAGCGCAGGCGCTGCAGCGCCTGATCGATGAGTTCGACCTGACCCATGCCGAAGCCGCCGACGCCGTGGGCCGATCGCGAGCCGCGGTTTCCAACCTGCTGCGCCTGCTCGAACTGCCGCCTGCGATCCGCGCGCTGCTGGAGGCCGGACGCCTGGAAATGGGCCATGCGCGCGCCCTGCTCACGCTGTCGCCGGAGATGGCCAGCAAGCTCGCCTCGGACGCGGCAGAACAGGGCTGGTCGGTGCGCGAGGTCGAACACCGCGTGCAGCAGCTGGCCTCAGGCAAGGTCCCGGGAGCCGCGGCGCGCAAGTCGGCCGGCAAGGCGGCGCCGCATGCGGATATCGCCAGCCTGGAACGCGAACTCGGCGAAAGCCTCGGCACGCGGGTCGTGGTCCAGCATGGCCGCGGCAACAAGGGCCGGCTGGTGATCCATTACAGCGACCTGGATACGCTCGACGGGGTGCTCGAGCGGCTGCGCGGCAAGCCCTGATCCATTCGCGGCGGCCATTGAAGCGAACGCTGCTGCAATCTGCAGGAGCGGCCTCGGCCGCGATCGCCGTCGATCGCACGAGTGGAAAATCAAAAGCGGTCGCGGCTGAGGCCGCTCCCGCGAAACCATCCAGAAACAGAACAGGTGCGGGCGCACCCGCACCGACAACGGCAGCGCTCGCGCGATAATGCGCGCATGACGATCCTGGTTACCGGCGCGGCCGGCTTCATCGGCGCCTACGTCTGTCGCGCCCTGCAGGCACGTGGCGAAACCGTCGTCGGCCTGGACAGCTTCAACGACTATTACGATCCGCAGCTCAAGCGCGACCGGGTCGCGGCACTGTGCCCGGACACGGGCGTCCGCGCACTCGACCTGGTCGACCGTGCAGGCCTGACGGCGTTGTTCGAGCAGGCGGCGCCGACCCGCGTGATCCACCTCGCCGCGCAGGCCGGCGTGCGCTATTCGCTCGAGAATCCGTACGCCTACGTCGACAGCAACCTGGTCGGCTTCGTCAACCTGCTGGAGCTGTGCCGGCACCGTGGCGTGCAGCATCTGGTCTATGCCAGCTCGTCCTCGGTCTACGGCGATTCGGCCACGCCGCCGTTTTCCGAGGACCAACGCATCGACGAGCCGCGCTCGCTGTACGCCGCGACCAAGGCCGCGAACGAACTGATGGCGCATACCTATGCGCACCTGTACGGATTGCGTGCGACCGGGCTGCGCTTCTTCACCGTGTACGGTCCCTGGGGCCGGCCGGACATGGCCCCGCTGATCTTCTCCCGCGCGGTGCTGGCGGGGCGGCCGATCGACGTGTTCAACCACGGGCGTATGCGTCGCGACTTCACCTTCATCGATGACATCGTCGCCGGCGTGCTCGGCGCGCTCGATGCCCCACCCCAGGACGACCCGCCGCATCGCTGCTTCAACCTGGGCAACCACACCCCGGTGGAACTCGAGCGGTTCATCGCCGTCATCGAACAAGCCGCCGGCAAGCCCGTCCAGAAGGTCTACAAGCCGATGCAGCCGGGCGACATGATCGAAACCATGGCCGATACGTCGCGGGCCCAGGCGGCGTTCGGCTTCGACCCGGCCACGTCGATCGAGGCCGGCATGCCGATGGTGGTGGAATGGTGCCGGACCTACTTCGGCGCGAATGCCTAGGCGCGGTTGTGCATCCGCGATAATGGTGCCGGCCATTCCCATGCCGGCCTGACGAAAGCGGAAACCCCCCACGTGACCACCTCGCCCACGCCTGAGCTTTCGGTCGTCGTTCCGGTCTACAACGAGGAAGGCAACGTCGCGCCGCTGGTGGCCGAGATTGTCGCCGCGCTGCGCGGGCGCACGGCCTTCGAGATCGTCTATGTCGACGACTGCTCGCGCGATGCCACGCTCGAGCGCCTGAAGCAGCTGCAGTCCCACACGCCGGAGCTGCGCGTGGTGCGGCATCTGCGCAACAGCGGCCAGAGCACCGCGATCCGCAATGGCGTGAAGGCTGCGCGCGCGGACTGGATCGCCACGCTCGACGGCGACGGCCAGAACGATCCGGCCGACATCCCCAAGCTGCTGGCCGAGCGCGAACGCGCGGCGCCGGAAGTGAAGATGTTCGCCGGATGGCGGGTGGATCGGCAGGATTCTGGCAGCAAGCGCTGGGCCTCGAAGTGGGCCAACGCGATCCGCGCCCGCGCGCTGCGCGATGCCACCCCCGACACCGGCTGCGGGATCAAGTTGTTCCAGCGCGCCGCCTTCCTGGACCTGCCCTACTTCGACCATATGCATCGCTACCTGCCGGCGCTGATGCAGCGCGCCGGCTGGAAGACGCTCAGCGTCCCGGTCCACCACCGCCACCGCGCCAGCGGGGTGTCGAAGTACAACAACCTGCAGCGCGCCTGGGTGGGCCTGCGCGACCTGCGCGGCGTCGCCTGGCTGATCCGGCGCACCCGGCGCACCGAAGTGGAGGAAGTACGTTCGTCCCCACACTCCTCCGACCACCTGTAGGAGCGCCGCTTCGGCGCGACGGCGCCACGCAAACGCGTGGGTCTGGCCAAATGCGAGCGGGTCTCCCAGGCCGCTGCGGCGGCTTGAACGTCATCGCGGCGGAACTACAGCAGCGGCGCAGTCGCGCCGAAGCGGCGCTCCTACAATTGGCGCTCCACTGCCGGAGCCGCTCCGATGACCGCCGAATTCATGAACCTGCCGATCTCCTGGCTGGAGTGGACGGGCCTGCACATGAGCCCGTGGAAGCTCATCGGACTGACCGGCGCGCTCATGTTCGGCGGCCGCTGGGTGGTCCAGTTCGCGGCCTCCAAGCGTTACGGCAAGCCGGTCATGCCACGCGCGTTCTGGTACATGAGCCTGGTGGGCAGCGTCATGACCCTGAGCTACTTCGTGTTCTCGCACAAACAGGACTCGGTGGGGGTCATCCAGAACCTGTTTCCCAGCTTCACCGCGGCCTACAGCCTGTACCTGGACATCCGGCACCGGGGCTGGCGGCGGGACAAGGCCAGCCATTGAGCCTGTGGGAGCGGCCTTGGCCGCGACTGCTTTCCGCCGTGTTCCGGGCAAAGCCGAAGGCAATCGCGGCCAAGGCCGCTCCCACGATCGGACCCCCAAGTTCCCTGTGGATAAGTCCTTGCCCGCGGCCGAGCGGCGCTGCATAATGCGCGGCTCGCTGCGTCCGGTCGGCCTTTGGCCAGACCGGGTGGGCCCGGGAAGCGCGATTCCCGCCCGCCGCCGGCAGCCTGAAATCCTTTCGTTCGCGTCGCGGCCGTTCCATCGCCCGCGGGAAGCCGAAGTCGTGCTGGCTAAGCACGGCGCCAAATCAATCGAGGTGCACAGATGTCCCGCGAATGCCAAGTGACCGGCAAGCGTGTGATGAGCGGCAACAACGTCTCGCACGCCAACAATAAGACCCGCCGTCGTTTCCTGCCCAACCTCCACGAGCGCCGTTTCTGGGTCGCTTCGGAGAACCGCTGGGTGAAACTGCGCGTTTCCACCAAGGCCCTGCGCACCATCGACAAGAACGGTATCGACGCCGTGCTCGCCGAACTGCGTGCCCGCGGCGAGAAGGTTTGAGGAGAACACCATGCCCAGCAAGCGCGACAAGATCCGTCTGATCTCCTCGGCCAACACCGGCCACTTCTACACCACCGACAAGAACAAGAAGAACACGCCGAACAAGATGGAGGTCATGAAGTACGACCCCGTCGTCCGGAAGCACGTGATCTACAAGGAAGGCAAGATCAAGTGACGATCTGCCAGCCGCGCGCAGCGCGGCGCCAGCAAATCGTCATCCCCGCGTAGGCGGGGGTCCAGCGTCTTCGAAGCCCGCCGCAAGGCGGGCTTTTTGTTTGTCTCCGGCCGGCGACGACCGTAAGACACGGCTTAGCGCCAAACGGCGAGCCGTCCGCAATGCGCCGCACCTCGCCAGGCGCACCGGTCCGCGTCACCCTCGCGCACCGATCGCCATCCCGAACCCGGACCAGGCCGATTCGTGCGCCGGCGTGGAACCGGCCTACACTCGCAGGGCGACTGCGGAGGGCGCGATGCCGTGATCCCGGGCTGGGTGCTGCTGCTGGTATCGGCCGGCTATGTCGGCGTGCTGTTCGCGGTCGCCTATGCCGGCGACCAGCGCGCGCTCACCACGCGCTGGCGCTGGCTGCGCCCGGCGGTGTACGCGCTGGCGCTGGCGGTGTACTGCTCGTCCTGGACCTTCTACGGCGCGGTCGGCACCGCCGCGCGCACCGGACTGGGCTTCCTGCCGATCTACCTGGGCCCACTGCTGCTGCTCGCGTTCGCATGGCGGATCCTGGAGCGTCTGGTGTTGATCTGCGGCGAGCAGCGCATCGTCTCGATCGCCGATTTCCTGTCCTCGCGCTACGGCCGCGCGCCGGGCCTGGCCGCACTGGTGGCGGCGGTCGCGGTGATCGCGGCGGTGCCGTACATGGCCCTGCAGTTCAAGGCGGTGGCGATGAGCGTGGAAGTGCTCGCGCCCGGCAGCAGCGCCGGCACCTTTGGCGACCCGGCCCTGTACGTGGCCCTGCTGCTGGCGGTGTTCGCGATCCTGTTCGGCACCCGTCAGATCGACGCGACCGAACACCATCGCGGCATGGTGCTGGCGGTGGCGCTGGAATCGCTGGTCAAGCTGCTCGCCTTCCTGGCGATCGGCGTGTTCGCGCTGCTGCACCTGCCGGGAAGCGGCGGCGTCGGCGCGCGCGCGTTGCAGGCCGCGCAGGTGGTGACCGCTCCGGGACTGCCGGGCGGTTTCCTGGCGCAGACCCTGCTCGCCTTCGCTGCGATCGTGTGCCTGCCGCGCCAGTTCCACGTTGCGGTGGTCGAATGCCAGGACGTGGCCGATCTGCGCCCGGCGCGCTGGATGTTCGGCGCCTATCTGGTGCTGGTCTCGCTGATGGTGGTGCCCATCACCCTGGCCGGCACCGATGTGCTGGGTGGAAGCGGGATCTCGCCGGACTCGTATGTGCTGGCGTTGCCGCTGGCGCTGGAGCGAGAGGACCTGGCCCTGCTGGCCTATATCGGCGGGTTTTCCGCCGCCACCGGCATGGTGATCGTGGCCAGCGTGGCCCTGGCGACGATGGTGAGCAACGACCTGGTCATGCCCCTGCTGCTGCGCCGGCGGGCGCTGCGCGGCACCGATTCGATCGACCGCCAGGTGCTGTGGGTACGGCGCGCCACGATCCTGGCGATCGCGCTGTTCGCCTACGCCTACCACCGCGGCGCGCTGGGCAGCGACAGCCTGGCGCAGTTCGGCCTGCTCGCGTTCGCGGCGGTGGCGCAGTTCGCGCCGGCGCTGATCGGCGGGCTGTACTGGCGCGGGGCCAGCCGCGTCGGCGCATTCGCCGGGCTGCTGGTCGGCGCCACCATCTGGGCCTACACCCTGCTGCTGCCGGAACTGGCCGGAGCCGGCTGGTTCGACCATGCCTGGATCGCGCGCGGCCCGTTCGACGTCGCTGCCCTGCGCCCACAGCAATTGCTCGGCTTGCAGGGCTGGGATCCGCTGACCCACGGCGTGTTCTGGTCGCTGCTGCTCAACCTGGGCACGTTCGTGTTCGTGTCGGTGCGCTATCGCCCGCGCATGCAGGACCAGCTGCTGGCCGCGCCCTTCCTCGACCCCTATGTCCAGCGCCAGCCGCTGGGGCCGGGCGGATGGGCCGCCGGGGTGCGCGCGGGCGATCTGCTCGCACTGGCCGCGCGCATCCTCGGCGAACGCCCGGCGCAGCGCGCCTTCGAGGAATATGCGCAACAGCAGGCCCGCACCTGGAACGACGAGGCGCCGGCCGACCGCGCGTTGATGCAGTTCACCGAACGCCTGCTCGCCTCGGCGATCGGCGCGGCCTCCGCGCGCCTGACCCTGACCTCGGCCCTGCGCGGCTCGGGCATGGAGCTGGGCGAGGTGGTGTCGCTGCTGGACGAAGCCAGCCAGGAACTGCGCTTCAACCGCCAGGTCCTGGCGACCACGCTGGAGAACATCAGCCAGGGCGTGAGCGTGGTCGATGCGCAGATGCGCCTGGTCGCGTGGAACCGCCGCTACCAGCAGCTGTTCGACTATCCCGACGGGATGCTCTACGTCGGTCGCCCGGTCAGCGACCTGATCCGCTGGAACGCCGAACGCGGCGAGATGGGCGCCGAGGCCGACATCGACACCCAGGTGGTGCGCCGGCTCGAACATCTGCGCGCGGGTACGCCGCATCTGTTCGAACGCGTGCGCGCCAGCGGCCAGGTGATCGAAATGCGCGGCCAGCCGCTGCCGGGCGGCGGCTACGTCACCAGCTACAGCGACGTCACCGACTACAAGCGCGCGGAAAGCCAGCTGCGCGAGATCAACGAGACCCTGGAGCAGCGGGTTGAGCTGCGCACGCGCGAGGCCGAAGCCGCGCAACAATCCAAGACCCGCTTTCTCGCCGCGGTCAGCCACGACGTGCTGCAGCCGCTCAACGCCGCGCGCCTGTTCGCCTCGGCGCTGCGCGAGAGCAGCCGCAGCGGCGAGCAGTCGCATCTGGCCGAACGGGTGGACGCCTCGCTGCGCGCGGCGGAGGAACTGCTCGACGGCCTGCTCGACATCTCGCGCCTGGAAGCCGGCGCGCTGCAGCCCGAACCCAGCAACTTCGATGCCGGCGAGCTCCTGCGCGAACTGGCCACGCAGTACGCGCCAATGGCCGCCGAGCGCTGCCTGCAACTGCGCGTGCGGCTGCACGACGAGCCCATGCCCATATACAGCGACCGTCGCCTGCTCCGGCGCGCGCTGCAGAACTTCCTGGCCAACGCGCTGCGTTACACGCGAAACGGTGGCGTGCTGATGACCGCGCGCGTGCGCGGCGGCGCCGTCGTATTGCAGGTCTGGGATACCGGCCCTGGTATTTCGGAACATCATCTGGCCCAGATCTTCGAGGAGTTCCGCCGCTTCGAGCACTTCGGCATCAGCGGCGAACGTGGGCTCGGCCTGGGCCTGTCGATCTGCCAAAGCATCGCGCGCACCCTCGACCATCCGCTCACGGTCCGCTCGCGCGTCGGCCACGGCAGCATGTTCTCGATCACCGTGCCGTTCGGCGTCACGACGCCTGCCGTGCCGGCGGAAGAAGCGCGCAGCGAAGCGCCGGAGCACTCGCTCGCCGGCCTGTGCGTGCTATGCGTCGACAACGACCGCGAAATCCTCGACGGCATGCGCGCACTGCTCACGCGTTGGGGTGTGCACGCGCTGCTCGCCGCCGATGTCGATGAGGCGCTGGCGCAGCTGGACGCGATGCCACCCGATGTCCTGCTGATCGACTACCACCTGCACGACCGCCTCGACGGCCTGGGATTGATCGACGCGCTGCGCCGACGCGCCGGGCGCGAACTGCCCGCGGCGCTGGTCACCGGCGATGGCAGCGACGCGGTGAAGCTGGGCGCGCGCGATCGCGGCTGCGTGGTGCTGACCAAGCCGGTGAAACCGGCGTCGCTGCGGGCGCTGCTCGCGTCGGTGCGGCAGACGGCTGCAGTCGCGTAGGGCGGGCCCTGGCCCGTCAGACGACGTGCGATGCGGCTCGGGTCCTTGAGCAAACGCAGGGCGGGTCTTGACCCGCCACCACATGTATCGCGAATCCGGGCGGTCGGTCGGGACTCGTTCTACTTTTGTGACTCGAATACGACGTGCATCGCACGTTCGTTCGGCGGGCCAAGACCCGCCCTACGTTCTCATGCGATCGCAGGCGCGCGTAGCGGCACGGCGGGGTTGTCCTCGTACGTGCACACGCGATCGCGGCCTTCCGCCTTGGCCCGGTACATGGCGCGGTCGGCATGCATGAACAGGTTCTCGAATGCGTGGCCGCACAGCTTGGTCGTCGCGCAACCGAAGCTGGCCGTGATCGCCGGCGCATGCTCGATCGAGGACGTGTCGATCCGTGCGAGCTGCTCGCGGCATTCCTGGGCGATGCGTTGCGCGGCCGCCAGGTCGGCGCCGCCGGACAGGATGGCGAATTCCTCGCCACCCAGGCGGCCGAACAGGTCGCCTTCGCGGCATGCGTTGCGGCACGCGGCCGCCACCTGCTTCAGCACCCAGTCGCCGGTCGCATGGCCGTGGCGATCGTTGATGCGCTTGAAGTTGTCCAGATCCAGCAGCACCAGCGCCGCTTCGCGGCCGCTGCCGGCACAGCGTGCCAGCTGCGCCTCGGCCTGCTCGCGGAAGTGGCCGCGGTTGCTGATCTCGGTGAGGCTGTCCACCTGCGCCAGGCGGCGGAACATCATCTGCACGCGCTTGACCTTGTAGGCCCAGTAACCACCAACGCCAAGCATCAGCAGCAGCATGGCCATGCCCAGACGCGTGTTCAGCGCCGACTTCTTGGCGATTTCCTGCTGCAGCTTCAGCACATCGTTCTGGCGTTGCAGCAATTCGATCGACTGGTTCTTCTGCTGCAGCTCGTGGCGGCTGAGCTGAAAGGCGAATTCGCGCGCCTTAACCTCGTCCAGACGGGCCTTGTCGGCTTCGGCGTATTGACGGTATTCGTCGAGCGCGGTGGCCAGATTGCCCCGACGCAGCGCGGCTTCGTACAGCACCTTGTGCGCGGTTACCAGTGGTAGCGAGTACGCGTCCTTGCCGCCTTTGGCCAAGGCACGATGGGCGTGATCTTCTGCGCCGGAAAGATCACCTACGCTTAGCCGATATTCGGCGAGAAGGCCATTGATCTCGCCAATGAGGCGCGGATAACCCGTGGCTTCGACTTCTGACAGGTGTGCCTCCAGGAGCTCGATTGCTTGCGCGGTCTTTCCTTTGGACACCCAGTATCGTGCCAAGTATCCGCGCAACAGATTGCTGGCGATCGGCTCTCGAGCCGTAACACACTGGGAAATGGCGGCATTGATCTCTTTCTCGTCGCCCGGTGGCACACCTAGTCCGAACAGCGCCTCTACACGTAATTGCTGTGCAAAACATTTGCTTCGTGGCGATGAGTCCTGTGCAAGAAGGCGTTCGGCAAAGTGCTGGCCAAGTGCAAACTGCCCATACTGGTTATAAAGAATTGCCGCGGTTAGTGAACCCAGCTCTCTCGCCCCCGCGTCATTCACCTGGTCTTGGATCGCCAGCGCGCTTTCCAGATAGCGAAGCCCAAGCGAGAACTCTCGAGTGATGGCGGCTCCATTGGCAACGAGTAAAGCGGCCCGAAACTTCAAAGGAGCTTCCGACGACTCTTCGTAAACGGAAAGGGCATCCTTTATCGCAGCGTCGTATTGCCCTCCGGCCATTTGCTGATACACATGCAACAATCTGATTTGTCGCTTTTGGTTTGGGGTAGCGGAGTCCTCCATTTTCCCAAGCTCAACTAGAGCCGTCGCAAATGCCTTTGGGTCACTAGTGCGCAGTGTTTCGGCCTCGCGCAGCAACGGATCGATACTTGACGTGGCGGCCACCGAGAGTGGCAGCAGCAAGCCAAGGAGCAATATAACGAAGCCAACCCGAAGTATTTCCGACTTCATTTCGCATCTCCAGCGATCTGCGGAACCGAGCCGTGATGCCTGGCTGCGAACCTGTAGCCAGGCATCACGGTCACAGGCCATTAGGCCGCGCGGGAAGTTGCTTCACGATCAGGTGCTTCTTCCTCACCTTCCTGTTCCTCTTCCTGCGGCTCATCGTTTTCTGCCGGCGCAATCAAGCACATCATGGAGAGACGGCCGCCGAGCAATTGGTTCAGGGCATCGGCATCGCGCGCGATCAGCGCCTGCCGTTCTGCTGCTTCCAGACTCGCGTCAGCGATTGCCGCAGCGAACTCTTCCGGCGACATCGGCTTCGGATTGCGGGCCAGGGTTTCCAGGAACTGCACGACGTTGGACATCTTCGACTCCTTGCGTGGGTGGTGGACGGGCTTGGGTTTCAGGCGGGTTCGACCGCGGCTGGTTCAACCGCGGCAGCTTCGGCGCGCTCCAGCGCCTCGATCTTCGCCAGCATCGCCTCGTCGCGTTGCAGCGGTGCGCACGGCGGCACCACCAGCGTCGAGTGCATGTGCAGCGGTGTGTCCGGCAGGTCGCGCAGGCGCACGGTTTCCATGCGCGGCTGGGTGATCGGCAGGGTGGCGGCCTCGTACACGATGACTTCGTGGTCGGCCGGGTAGTCCTCGCGCAGGCGCTCGACCAGCAGGCGGCGATACTCCGGACCGGTGGCGAAGCGGCGGTAGGTGCGGTCGCCGGCGATGCCGACCTGCCACAGGACCAGGTAGGCGGATGGGTCGAGCCGGCGCCGGTAGAACATCAGCTGGCTGGCCTCGTAGTGCTGGCAGCCCAGCCGGCCGGGGTCGATGCCCAGGTCGGCATAGAGGCAGTCCTCGGCGGAGACGCCCGGCTCCATGTGGGCCGGGAAGCCTTCGCGCCGGGCCTGGGCGATGGCGTCGTGCGGGACCTTGGCGAAGACGCCGGGATGGCCGTAGAAAGCGCCGACCACGGTGCGGCCGGCGCGGACCTCGACCAGCATGGCTTCGACCATGTCGCGGTAGGTCTGGTGGCGCGGCTTGCCCTCGGCATAGTGCGGCTGCAGGCTGCGCACGTCGGGGTGCATCTGCTGCAGCCACAGCTCGACCACCGGATCGGACGCGGCACCGAACACCACATCGGCCTGCTCGATATGGCTGCGCGTACGCGGGCCGATATGGGCACCCAGCATCATCCCCAGGCCGACGCAGACCAGGCTGCCCGGCTCTCCGGTCGTGGACACGGTTCGTCATCCCCCTGAAGACCCAGCGACGATACTCGGCCCATCTGATTTTGCAAGATGGGATCAGGCCGGGGCGCGCCGGATCAGCCAGCGGGCCCGGGGCAGCTCCCAGCGGCACAGGGTCTTGTCCTCGACCCGGTCGGGCGTACGCGCGAAGCCGAACCGGCCCAGTAGCCTGTCGATGATCAGGGCATGGTCGTCGTCCGGGCGCTGCGCGTAGACCAGCGCCAGGCCCATGCCGAGGAAGGCGTGGTCGATCAGCGGCACGAATGCCTCGCTGGAGATGCCGCGGTTCCACCAGCCATTGCGCAGCATCACGCCGAGTTCGGCGCTGTCTCCCGTGCGCAGCAGGGCGGCCATGCCGATCGCCTCTTCTGAGCCTTTGTCGTCGATCGCCCAGAAGCGGTGCCCGGGCTGGTCTTTCGCGTTGTGTCTGCGCGCGCTCTGGAAGCTCTGCGCGGCGGCATCGGCCGACAGCGGCGCCACGATGCGGCGCATGACGTCGGGATCGGTGTAGAGGTGGCAGAACATCGCTTCGTCGCGTGCCTCCATCGGGCGCAGGCGCAGGCGATCGGTTTCCATCGTCGCCATCTTTCAGGGCGTCCCGCGCGCCCATGCCACCCGTACGCAGCCGCCGTTGGCTGCGCTGCGGTCGAACACGCAGTAGTGGCCCGCCAGCAGCGGCAGGCCGAGGATCGACTGGTTGGGCCAGCCCTGGAGCTGGCTCGCCAGCAAAAAATAGGCCTGCCCGGCGCGCATCGCATTGCGCGGCCAGTAATGCTCGGGCGCGCAACTGAGCACCGTTTCGCTGCCATCGGGTGCCTGCAGGAAGAAATGCAGCTCGGGCCAGTCGAGCGCGTCCACGTCGGCATTCGCAACGCCCTGCTGTTGCTGGCGGAAGGTTTGCTGGAATCGCTCGACCAGTGCGGGGATGCGCGCATCGCGCTGGGCGAAGGCGTCGATCACGGCCTGGTACAGCGTTGCCTCGAGGATGACGAAGCTGCAGCCGGTGTCGAGGATCGCGTTGCTCGCGGCCTGGTGTGCGTAGCTGGCATCCAGTGGCGGCGCGACGATGCGCGGACCGTCGCCGACCTGCACCGCGACCAGGCACGCGTTGTAGTAAAGATCGTGGACGATCTGGATATCGTGGAACTCACCTTCGTAGAGCCGGCCTTCGTGCAGGCGATGCGGGTCGTCCTGGTCGGCATGCAGCGAACCGCCGAGCACTATCACGCCCTGGTTGAGCGGGTCGGCGGCCAGTTGCGCGTCGTCGGCGCCGTCGTCCGCGACGTGCACCAGCGCACGACGCAGCAGCAGGCCGAAGCGGTTCTCGATGCGGCCGGCGTCGGCCAGCGCGGTGAACAGCGGCTGCAGCGCGACAGCTGGTTGCGCGCGCAGCAGCGTGGCGAAGGCGGCAAGGTCGGAATCTTCCCGGTCGAACGGCCACGGCCAGGTCTGTGGCGGGTCGACGCCGTGCGCGCCGAGGTAGTCGCGCATGTCGTGCGCGGTGTCCAGGCCTGAATAGGCGAGGCCGAACAGGCCATCGGCATCATGCAGGTCCTGCGCCTGCGCTTCGATCAGCGCGATCGGTGCGCCGTCCAGGTGCACGTCTTCATACAGGCCTTGCAGATGGATTTCCGTCGACAGCACCGGCCCGGCCCAGACGCCGCCGCCGTAGCGCACTTCCTGCGCCCACGATGTCGGCGCGTGGCTGGCGTCGCGGTCGGGATCGTAGGCATGCGGCAAAACCACCAGCGTGCTGCTGCCGGTATCGAGCGCCAGGTTGGCCGGGCGCCGCCCGCTGCCGATCGACAGGGCGACGGTGTAGGCGCCCTTGGCGTAGGCCAGGGTGATCGGCAGGTGCAGGGCGCGGGTCATGCGCCGATTGGAGCAGATCGCGCGGTGCGGTTGGAACCGGTCTGGCCGGTCAGTCCGCTTCTTCCGGCGGCGGCACGATCGCGCCGGGGTCGAGGGCCAGGCGCGCGGCGATCAGCACCGCCTGGGTGCGGTTGCCGGCGCCGAGCTTGCGCAGGATCGCGGTGACATGCGCCTTGATCGTGGCCTCGGACACGCCAAGCTCGAACCCGATCTGCTTGTTGAGCAGGCCGCTGCCGAGCATCTGCAACACGCGGAACTGCTGCGGGGTGAGATCGCGTAGGCGCTGCGCCGCATCGTATTCGTCCGGCCCGGTCGCCGGCGCTGCCAGCGCCGACGCAGGCGCCCAGCGGTCGCCCTCGAGCACCGCGGAAATCGCCTCACCGAGGGTCTTGGCATCAGCCGACTTGGGAATGAAGCCGATGGCGCCGTGATCGAGCGCGCGTCGCATCACTGCAGGCTCCTCTCGCGCCGACACCACCACGATGGGCAGCTGCGGATGCAGCGCGCGCAGATGCACCAGCGCGCTGAAGCCGTGCGCGCCGGGCATGTTGAGATCGAGCAGGAGCAGGTCGGCGTCCGGCTCGGATTCGACCAGCGTGTACAGCGCCTCGACGTTCTGCGCTTCGCGCAGCTGCGCCTCGGGCAGCACCCGCGCGACCGCTCCGCGCAGGGCTTCGCGAAACAGCGGGTGGTCGTCGGCGATCAGCAGGGTTGGCATAACAGCGGGGAATGGGGATTCGGGATTGGAGATTCGGTTTGCTTTCCGGGCTGGCTAATCCCCAATCCCGAATCCCCATTCCCGGCCCTCAGGGCACACGTCGATGCTGCACCAGCGACTCGACCACCGACGGATCGGCGAGCGTGCTCGTGTCGCCGAGCTGGTCCGGTGCGTTCTCGGCGATCTTGCGCAGGATCCGGCGCATGATCTTGCCGCTGCGGGTCTTGGGCAGGCCGGGCGCCCACTGGATGTGGTCGGGCGTGGCCGTGGGTCCGATCTCCTGACGCACCTGACCGACCAGGGCCTTGCGCAGTTCGTCCGTGGCCTCGATCCCCTGCTTCAGGGTGACGTAGGCGTAGATACCCTGCCCCTTGATGTCGTGCGGAAAGCCGACCACCGCGGCTTCGGCGACGTCGTGGTGCGAGACCAGCGCGCTCTCCACTTCGGCGGTGCCGATGCGGTGGCCGCTGACGTTGATCACGTCGTCCACCCGTCCGGTGATCCAGTAGTAGCCGTCGGCATCGCGTCGGCAGCCGTCGCCGGTGAAATACATGCCCGGGTACGTCTTGAAGTAGGTGTCGATGAAGCGCTGGTGGTCGCCGTAGACCGTGCGCATCTGCCCGGGCCAGGAATCGAGCAGGACCAGGTTGCCTTCCGCCGCGCCCTCGAGCAGGTTGCCGTTGGCGTCGACGATGGCAGGCTGCACGCCGAAGAACGGCCTGGTCGCCGAGCCGGGCTTGGCTTCGATCGCCCCCGGCAGCGGCGAAATCAGGATGCCGCCGGTCTCGGTCTGCCACCAGGTGTCCACCACCGGGCAGCGCGCATCGCCGACCACGTCGTGATACCAGCGCCAGGCCTCGGGATTGATCGGCTCGCCGACGGTGCCGAGCAGCCGCAACGACGCGCGCGAGGTGCGCTTCACCGGGGCCTCGCCTTCGCGCATCAGCGCGCGGATCGCGGTGGGGGCGGTGTAGAAGATCGTGACCTGGTGGCGGTCGACCACCTCCCAGAAGCGCGAGACCGTCGGATAGTTGGGCACGCCTTCGAAGACCAGGGCGGTGGCCCCATTGGCGAGCGGCCCGTAGACGATGTAGCTGTGACCGGTGACCCAGCCGACATCGGCCGTGCACCAGTAGACATCGTCCTCGCGCAGGTCGAACACCGCTTCGTGGGTGTAGCTCGCATACACCAGGTAGCCGGCGGTCGTGTGCAGCACGCCCTTGGGCTTGCCGGTGGAACCGGAGGTGTAGAGGATGAACAGCGGATCTTCCGCGTTCATGCGCTCGGGTTCGCAGGTTTCCGGCTGGCCTTCGACCACGGCCTCGTACCAGCGGTCGCGCGGCATCTGCATGTCGACCGCGCCGCCGGTGTGGCGGACCACCAGGACGGTCTCAACGCTGTTGGTGCCGTGCAGCTTCAACGCGGTGTCCACGTTGGCCTTGAGTGGCACCGTCTTGCCGCCGCGCCGGCCTTCGTCGGCGGTGATGATCAGCTTGCTGGCGCAGTCGTGCACGCGGTCGGCGATCGACTGCGGCGCGAAGCCGCCGAACACGACCGAATGCACCGCGCCGATCCGCGCGCAGGCCAGCATCGCCACCACCGCCTCGGGGATCATCGGCAGGTAGATCGTGACCCGGTCGCCCTTCGCGACACCAAGGTTGCGCAGCGCGTTGCCCAGCCGGCACACGCGCGCATGCAGGTCGCGATAGCTGATGTGCTGGGCCGGTTGCGACGGATCGTCAGGTTCGAAGATCAGCGCGGTCTTGTCGCCACGGGCTTCGAGATGGCGGTCCAGGCAGTTCACGCTGGCGTTGAGCTCGCCGTCGGCGAACCAGCGGATGTGGAAATCGTCCAGCGCATAGCTGGTGTCCTTCACCCGGGTCGGCGCGCGCATCCAGTCCAGGCGGGTCGCGACCTGGCCCCAGAACGCGTCCGGTTCGGCGAGCGACGCCGCGTACTGGCGCTCGTACGCGTCGCGGCGGATCCGCGCCGTTGCGGCAAACGTTTCTGGAATCGGGTAGAGGTCCTGAGCGGTCATGGCGAGCTCCCCATAACGGGTGGTTTGCCACCAGTGTGCCCCAGCCGCGGTGCCGCGGGCATGGCTGGGGCTTAGACCTTGGTCGTATCGACCATTGGCGAATCGACGCGCCCGGCCCGGGCGGGCATGGTCGGCGGCGCGGCACTGGGCCGCCGGACTGCGCGGGAGGGGAACATGTCGGATTCGGACCGCATTGCGCGGCACACCGTCGGGCGCCGGGCGCCGGGGATGGCGCGGCTGTCGCTGGCCGTTGCGCTGGCCCTGGCCGCACCCGGCATGGTCCTGGCGCAGACCGCCAAGGAACGCGAGCTCGAAGCACGGGTGGCACAGCTGGAGAAGATGGTCGAGCAGTTGGTGGCGCAGCAGCAGCAGACCCAGACCCAGGTGGCCGACACCCAGGCGCAGGTCACCGAGGTGAAGACCGCGCAGGCGCAGATGCCCAAGCCGGCGCCAGAAGGCAAGCAGCCAATTCAGGGCACCACGATCATGGCCACCGCCAACCCGGGGACCACGTTCTCCTACGGCGGCTTCATCAAGATGGATGCGATGGCCACCGACACCAGCGACGGACGCATCGCGGATGGTTCCGCCGGACGCATGTTCTACCTGCCCAGCCAGATCCCGGTGGGCGACGACACCGCCGAAGGCGGCGATGCCTACACCGATTTCCACGCCCAGTTCTCGCGCTTCTGGTTCAGCGCCGACCACGTCACCGATGCTGGCGACAAGTTCAAGGCCTACATCGAAGCCGACATGTTCGGCGGCGGCAACAACGCGCTGGCCGGCAACGAGACCGCGACCAATACCTACGGGATCACCCTGCGCCAGGCCTACGTGAGCTGGAACGAGTGGCTGGCCGGCCAGACCTGGTCGAACTTCATGGACGTGGCCGCGCTGCCGGACGCGGTCGACTTCATCGGCCCGACCGACGGCACCGTGTTCGTCCGCCAGGCCCAGCTGCGCTACACCAAGGGGCCGTGGTCGGTCTCGGTGGAAAATCCGCAGACCACGGTCACGCCGTACCTCGGCACGGCCGCGCGCTTCAATACCGGCGACAACGTCGCGCCGGACATCACCGCACGCTGGCTGACCAAGGGCGACTGGGGTCACTTCACCGTCGCCGGCCTGGTGCGCCAGTTCAAGTTCGGCGACGACACCGAAACCGGCGCGGCGATCAGCGTCTCGGGCAAGTTCAATCTGGGCGCCAACGACGACATCCGCTACGCGGTGAACGCCGGCAGCGGCATCGGCCGCTATCTCGCCCTCGGGCTGGGCAGCGACGTGGTCCAGGATGCGAACGGCGACCTGCACGCGCTCGACGGCTACGGCGCCTTCGCCGGATGGCGCCATGCCTTCAATCCGAAACTGCGCGGCAACCTGTTCTACTCGATGGCGCATTTCGACAACGACGTCGACATCACCGGTTACGGGGTCACCGAGCGCGCGCATTCGCTGCATGCCAACCTGATCTACTCGCCGTTCCCGAAGCTGGACCTGGGCGCGGAGCTGATCTACGGTCAGCGTTTTCTCGAGGACGACCGCGAAGGCGACCTGAGCCGCCTGCACACCCACGTCAAGTTCAGCTTCTAAAGGGGAGACCACATGTCCACCACCACCGTCGAAGCCGCACCCGCGCCGCTCACCCAGGGACACAAGAAGGTCATCTTCGCCTCCAGCCTGGGCACCGTGTTCGAGTGGTACGACTTTTACCTGTACGGATCGCTGGCCGCGATCATCGCCAAGCAGTTCTTCAGCGGCCTCAACGACACCAGCGCCTTCATCTTCGCGCTGCTGGCGTTCGCCGCCGGCTTCGCGGTGCGTCCGTTCGGCGCGGTGTTCTTCGGCCGCCTGGGCGACATGATCGGGCGCAAGTACACCTTCCTGGTCACGATCGTGATCATGGGCGCGTCGACGTTCCTGGTCGGCGTGCTGCCCAACTATGCCAGCATCGGCTTCGCCGCGCCGGCGATCCTGATCGCGTTGCGGTTGCTGCAGGGCCTGGCGCTCGGCGGCGAGTACGGCGGCGCAGCGACCTATGTCGCCGAGCACGCACCGCACGGCAAGCGCGGCCTGTACACCAGCTTCATCCAGACTACTGCGACGCTGGGCCTGTTCCTGTCGCTGCTGGTGATCCTGGGCGTGCGTACCTGGCTGGGTACGGAGGCCTTCGAGGCCTGGGGCTGGCGCATTCCGTTCCTGCTGTCGATCGTGCTGCTGGGCGTTTCGGTGTGGATCCGCCTGCAGCTCAACGAATCGCCGCTGTTCCAGCAGATGAAGGCCGAGGGCAAGGGCTCGAAGGCGCCGATCACCGAGAGCTTCTTCACCAAGAACGGCCGCATCGTGCTGCTCGCCCTGCTCGGCGCCACCGCCGGCCAGGCCGTGGTCTGGTACGCGGGCCAGTTCTATGCGATGTACTTCCTGACCCAGTCGCTGAAGGTCGATGCCACCACGACCTGGTTGCTGATCGCCGCCGCGCTGGTGCTCGGCACGCCGTTCTTCGTCTTCTTCGGCTGGCTGTCGGACAAGATCGGGCGCAAGGGCATCATCATGGCCGGCTGCCTGATCGCCGCGCTGACCTACTTCCCGCTGTTCAAGGCGCTGACCCATTACGCCAATCCGGCGGTCGCCGAAGCCAGCGCGAGCGCACCTGCGGTGGTGCATGCCGACCCGGACACCTGTTCGTTCCAGTTCGATCCGGTCGGCAAGAAGGTCTTCACCAACTCCTGCGACATCGCGACCGCGGCGCTGGCCAAGGCCGGTATTCCGTACACGATCCAGGCCGCACCGGCCGGCACCGTCGCCAAGATCGCGGTCGGCACTACCGAAGTGGCGGGCTACGAAGGTGCAGGCCTGGCCAAGGACGAGGGCAAGGCCAAGGCCGATGCCTTCGGCGCCGAGCTCAAGACCGCGCTCACCGCGGGCGGTTACCCGGAGAAGGCCGACCCGGCGCGGATCAACAAGCCGATGGTGCTGCTGATCCTGTGGGTGCTCGTGATCTACGTGACCATGGTGTACGGCCCGATCGCGGCCTGGCTGGTGGAGCTGTTCCCGACCCGCATCCGCTACACCTCGATGTCGCTGCCCTACCACATCGGCAACGGCTGGTTCGGCGGCTTCCTGCCGACCATCGCGTTCGCCCTGGTCGCGGCGACCGGCAACATCTACTACGGCCTGTGGTATCCGATCGTGATCGCGGTGATGACCTTCGTGATCGGCACGCTGTTCCTGCGCGAGACCAAGGACGTGGATATCACGAAGTAGCCGCGGCCGCTTAGCGGAAAAGACGCCGGCCGCTGGCCGGCGTCTTCGTTCTGGCGATGGGCCGCTGCCCTAAGCCCCGCCCAGTACCTCGAGGAACCCGCGTCGCCACGCGTTGATGTCGTGCCGGCGCAGGGTCGCCAGCATCGCGGCATGGCGTTCGCGCCGCTCGGCCAGGGACATCGTCGCCGCCTGCGCGATCGCCTCGGCCACGCCGTCGATATCGTAGGGATTGACCAGCAGCGCCTCGTGCAGCTCGTACGCCGCGCCTGCGAAGCGCGACAGCACCAGCACGCCCGGATCCTCGGCGGCCTGGGAGGCGACGTATTCCTTCGCCACCAGGTTCATCCCGTCGCGCAGTGGCGTGACCAGGCCGATATCGGCCACCCGGTAGAAGCCGGTCAGCACGTCGTGGCTGAAGTTGCGGTTGACGTAACGCACCGGAGTCCAGTCCGGATCGGCCTGGCGACCGTTGATGCTGCCCGCAAGCCCCTCGAGTGTGCTGCGCAGCCGCTGATAAACGGCAACGTCCGTGCGCGAGGGCGGCGCGATCTGAAGGAAGGTGACCTTGCCGGTGTGTACGCGATGGGTTTCCAGATAACGTTCGAACGCCCGGAACCTGCGCGTCAATCCCTTGGAATAGTCGAGCCGGTCCACGCCGATGGCGAGCTTGCGCACGCTCAGGCTGGCGCGCAGACGCCGCACCGTGGCCCGGCGCATGGCGTCGGCCGCCTGCGCCTCGATCGCAGCGGTGTCGATGCTGATCGGAAACGCGCCCACGCGGAAGCGGTGGCCATCGGCCATCAGGACCTGGCCCTGCTCGTTGCGCACGTCCGCGCCGCGATACAGGCGCATGTAATCCTGCAGACGCTCGACGTCGCGGCGCGTCTGCAGCCCCACCAGATCGTAGGCCGACAGGTTGCCGAACAGCGCCTCGTGCCCGGGCAGTGCGGCGAGCAGATCGGACGAGGGCATCGGCACATGCAGGAAGAAGCCGATGCGGCCGCCGAACCCGCGTTCGCGCAGCAGCGCGCCGAGCGGCAGCAGGTGGTAGTCGTGCACCCATACGGTGTCGCCGTCCCGCAGCCTGGGCATCAGCGCATCGGCGAAACGCGCATTGACGCGCAGGTAGGCGTCCAGGTTCTCGCGGCTGTATTCCACCAGGTCCAGCCGGAAGTGCAGCAGCGGCCATAGCGTCCGGTTGGAAAAGCCGGCGTAATAGCCGTCATATTCGGCCCGAGTCAGGTCCGTGGTCGCATAGGTGATGCGGCCGGCGCGCTGCGCGTGCACCTCCCCCGCCGGCGCCGGCGCACGATGCCCGCTCCAGCCGAACCACAGCCCGCCGCGTTCGGCCAGCGCCGCACGCAGCGCCACCGCCAGTCCTCCGGGCCGCTCCTCGTCGGGCAGGGCGACGCGGTTGGACACCACGACCAGGCGCGATGCCGCGTTCATCCGGCCTCCCGCCATGGCCGCGACAGCCGCATCGCGGCAATGATCAGCCCGACGTGCGAATAGGTCTGCGGGAAGTTGCCCCAGGCTTCGCCGTCGGTTTCGAACGCCAGATCTTCCGACAGCAGACCGAGTGGATTGCGCCGCGCGAGGATGCGCTCGAACAGTGCGCGCGCCTCGTCGATCCTGCCGATCGCCGCCAGCGCATCGATGTACCAGAACGTGCAGATGGTGAAGCTGGTCTCCGGCAAGCCGAAATCGTCGGCCTCGACATAGCGGAACAGCGCATCGCCGCGCTTGAGCTCGCGTCCGATCGCCTCGACCGTGGCCACGAAGCGGGGATCGTCCGCCTGCACGAACCCGACATCGGCCAGCAGCAGCAGGCTGGCATCCAGCCGGCGGCTGTCCCAGGATTCGACGAAATGCCCCGCCGCCTCGTCCCAGGCGTGCGCCGCGATGCGCGCATGCATGGCATCGGCGCGTTCGCGCCAGAAGCGCGTGCGCTCGTGCAAGCCGAGCTGCGTCGCGATCTTCGCCAGCCGGTCGCAGGCGGCCCAGCACATCACGCTCGAATAGGTATGCACTTCCTCGCGGCCGCGGAATTCCCACAGGCCGGCGTCGGGCTGGTCGTACAGCGCGTAGGCGCGCTCGCCTAGCGGTTCCAGCCGGCGGAAAGTGGCCTCGTCGCCCGGGTGCTCGAGCCGCAGATCGAAGAACAGCTGCGACGAGGCCAGGACCACGCTGCCGTAGACGTCGTGCTGCTTCTGCACCCAGGCCAGGTTGCCGCGCCGGACCGGGCCCATGCCGCGATAGCCGGCGAGCGATTCCAGCTCGTCCTCGGTCAGTTCGGTCTCGTAAGCGATTCCGTACAGCGGCTGCAGGGCACCGTCCTCGCCCACCGCCAGGTTGAAGATATAGCCCAGGTAATCCTCCATGCTGCGCGTGGCGCCCAGCCGGTTGAGCGCGCGCACCACGAAGGTCGCGTCGCGCAACCAGCAATAGCGGTAGTCCCAGTTGCGCGAGCTGTGCGGCGCTTCGGGGATGGAGGTGGTCATCGCGGCGACGATCGCGCCGGTATCCTCGTACTGGCACAACTTGAGGGTGATCGCACTACGGATGACCGCTTCCTGCCAGTCCAGCGGGATCGACAGGTAGCGCGTCCATTCGCGCCAGTAGGCGTGGGTACGCTCTTCGGCCTGGCGCACGAAATCGGCCACGCCGCGGCGCAGCGGTTCGTCCGCGCCCAGCACGCAGTGCATGTCCCGATCGAGCACGAACGGTTGCGCCTCACGCAGCAGCCGCACCGGCACGTCGCTGGTGAAGCGCAGGGGATGGCCCGGCACCTCGTAGCGCACGTGGTTGCTGCCCCACTTGCGCTGCGGCGCGCGCGCGCCGTAGTCGCACAATGGACGCAGGACGATGCGCACCCGCGGCGTGCCGGCCAGGGGCCGGATCCTGCGCGCCAGCATCACCGGCCGGTAGAACCGCCCGTACTGGTGCCAGCGCGGTGCGAAGTCGGTGACCTCCACCGCACCGCCACGTGCATCGTGCAGCACCGTGCGCAGGATCGCGGTATTGCTGACGTAATGCTGTTCGGCGTGGGAGAAATCCTCCAGTTCCACTGCGTAGTCGCCGCCTTCTGCCTGCGGCGACAGCAGGCTGCAGAACACCGGCTCGCCGTCGAAGGCCGGCACGCAGGCCCAGACCACGCGCCCGCGCGCGTCGATCAGTGCCGCGAAGCTGCCGTTGCCGACCAGGCCCAGATCGAGGCTGGCTTCCAGACCCGCTTCCCTCACGCGATCGGTTCCTTGTGTACACCCAGCCATGCGTGCACGGCTGCGACATCGTGCAGCGCATAGCGCGCCACGCTGGGCTCCCGCGAGCCGACCAGCACGCTGATCCCGCTGCGCAGGTTCACTACTTCGAATCCGTGCTCGTCGGTCAGGTCGTCGCCGGCGAACACCGGTGTGCGCCCGGCGAACGGCGGCTCGCGCAGGAACGCCTCGATGGTCGTGCCCTTGTCCGCGCCCTGCGGCCGCAGTTCGACGACGTGGTCGCCGTGCTGCAGGTGATATCCGCTCAATTCCATCGCCGCCGTGGCGGCAAGGGCCTCGAAATCGGCCGCGGCCAGCGGATCGGCACGCCAGTGGAAGGCCAGCGCCACACCCTTGTCCTCGACGATCGCGCCGTCGTATTTCGCCGCGATCTGCAGGCCAGCCTCGCGCACGCGCGCCAGCGCCTCGACCGAGGCGCTGGGCGCCTGTTCGACCACATCGCCATGGCGGCGCTGCAGGCCATGCAGTCCGGCGCAGGGCAGCTGCAACGGCGCGAACAGCGCATCCAGGGTTTCGATCCTGCGGCCGCTGACGAGCGCCAGCGCGCCCTCAAAACCGCGTTGCAGCGACTGCAACCGGGCCACGAGCGCGGCGTCGACCGCCACAAGATCCGGCGCGTCGGCGAAATCGATCAGCGCACCATCGACGTCAAGAAACAGCGCCATCGTCCGCGGGTCCAGTGCGGGCGGGGCTGCACGGGGAACGAGTGCATCCGGCATCCGGGCATTGTGCAGGCCGGCGCGTAAGGATCGCGTAAGGACTCACGCGGCGAGGGATTTGTGGGCGCTCCGCTCCCGCGCAGTGGCCCCCAGGCCAATCTTGCGCGCTTTGCCGTTAGCGCGGTGGCGCGGCAAGCTCCTTCGCGCTGAGGAAGCCGTCTTGATTGCTGTCCTGCTTCTTGAAGGTCGCCGCCAGGCGCTCGCGGTGTTGCGCGCGCGTGATCGGCTTGCCCTTGCGACCGGGAAGTTCATCGGCCGTCAGCACCGCGTCGCGGTTGCGGTCCATGGCATCGAAGGCATAGCTCAGCCAGTCCTGGTATTCACCCGGCGAGACGCGGGCGTCGCGATTGGCATCCATTCGCGCGAGATACTCGCCGGTGCCGCGTAGTTGCGCATGCAGGACCAAAGGGAGCCCCGCCAGGACCAGGAAGAACAGCTGGAAACGCATGCGCCGGATTCTAGGCCAAACGGGTTCTCACGTGGGGCATGAATCGATCGACCGCACACGCTGCGCACGCGCCCAAAACGAAAAACCCGCCGGATCGCTCCGGCGGGTGGGGTCGATCTCGCAACGATGCAGGTTCAGGCGCGCGCGGACTGCAGCGAATAGCCCTTGAGCCGCGCCGAATACTCCTGCAGCACGCGGATGCCGCTTGCTTCGGCTTCGTGGCACCAGGCCTGCAGCTGGCGCAGCCGCTCGGCGGCGTCGTTGCTGCGCGCTTCGAGCACCTCGCTCAGGCGCGCGCGATACTCGACCAGCGTGCGGATGCGCGGACGCTGTGCGACCCAGGTCTGCAACTGCTCGCGCGCCTCGGGGTTGAGCCAGCGGCCATCGTCGACAATGCCCTTGCGCAGCGGCCGCGGCAGCAGCGCCCGCAGTTTGGCGCCCGCAGCGGCGGCTTCCTCGCGCAGGGCGGGCGTGAGCACGTTGCGCTGATAATCTGTCATCGCCTGGAAGCGGTGTGCCAGCAACGCCTTCATGGTGTCGGCATCGGGCACATTGATGTTGGGCCGCACGTCCAGCGAAGGCGCGACCCGCAGCACCTTGGCCAGCCCCAGCGTCTCCAGCCCCTTGATCGCGGCCCAGCCGATGTCGAACTCCCACTTGCGCAGCGCGAACTTCGCCGACGACGGGAATGCATGGTGGTTGTTGTGCAGTTCCTCGCCGCCGATCCACACCCCCCAGGGCGTGAGGTTGGTCGCGGTGTCGGTGGTCTCGAAGTTGCGATAGCCCCACCAGTGGCCAAGGCCGTTGACCACGCCCGCCGCCCAGAACGGAATCCACGCCATCTGGATCGCCCACACGGCCACGCCGGCGAAGCCGAACAGGGCGAAGCTGACGAACAGCAGTAGGGTCGGACCCAGGGTGGCGTGCGGGGTGTAGAGCTTGCGTTCGATCCAGTCGTCCGGGCAGCCCTTGCCGTACTGCTCGATTGACGCGCGATCGCTGCGGGCTTCGCGGTACAGCTCGACGCCGCGCCAGAACACGGTCTTGATGCCCTTGTACATCGGGCTGTGCGGATCTTCTTCGGTCTCGCACTTGGCGTGGTGCTTGCGATGGATCGCCGCCCACTCCTTGGTGATCATGGACGTGGTCAGCCAGGTCCAGAATCGGAAGAAATGCGCCAGGACCGGATGGAAATCGACGCCGCGGTGCGCCTGGCTGCGGTGCAGGTACAAAGTCACGGAGAAGATCGTCAGCTGGGTTGCAACCAGCAGATACAGCGCCAGGCCCCAGAAGCCGGTCTGCAGCAGGCCGCCGGCGAGGAAGTCGAGCAGGGAAACGGGCATTATGAAACTCCAACTGGCACTCGCCAGCAAACAAGATGCGCCCAGGATCGGTCGCGCCCTGGAGCATGATGGGGCCTGCGGCGCCCCACGTCACCCGTCGCCCGCGTACGGTGTTCAGGTCGCCATCCCGGCCTGGGGAGGCGCTGCGCTCCGACCAGCCCCGCCGGCCGCATTCGGGCTGCCGCAATGCTCGCGCGCACCCATTCGCCGTCCGTCGGCGGACACCGCAGGTGTTGGTTTCCGTGCCCGCCCACCCCAAGATCGGCCGATGCCCGAGCTTCCCGAAGTCGAGACGACCCGCCGCGGCCTGGCCCCCCACCTCGAGGGCCGCCGGATCGCTGCGGTCACCCTGCGCCGGCCGGACCTGCGCTGGCCGATCCCGGCCGAGATCGCCGAACTGCTGCCCGGGCAGCGGATCGAGGCGGTCCGTCGCCGGGCCAAGTACCTGCTGCTGGACACCGCCGCCGGCAGCGCCCTACTGCACCTGGGCATGTCCGGCAGCCTGCGGGTTCTTCCGGCGGCGACTCCGGTGCGCGAACACGACCACGTGGATATCGCGCTCGCCGGGCGCGGGGCGCGACCCGGGCGGGTGCTGCGCTTCAACGATCCGCGCCGCTTTGGTTGCCTGTTATGGCAGGCGCCGGGCGATGTGCACCCGCTGCTGCTGGGGCTGGGCCCTGAGCCGCTGTCTGAGGGCTTCGATGGCGCGGCTTTCGATGGGGCAGCTTTCGATGGGGATTACCTGTTCGCACGCAGCCGCGGACGCAAGGCTCCGGTCAAGACCTTCCTGATGGATCAACGGATCGTGGTCGGGGTGGGCAACATCTACGCGGCCGAAGCCCTGTTCGCTGCCGGCATATCGCCGCTGCGCGCCGCCGGACGCGTCTCCCGTGAGCGCTATGCCGCGCTGGCCGAGGCCGTGAAGCGCATCCTGGCGCACGCAATCGCCCGCGGCGGAACCACCCTGCGCGACTTCCTCGCCCCGGACGGCGCGCCCGGCTATTTCGAACAGGAACTGGCCGCCTACGGCCGCGGCGGGGAGCCATGTCCGCGCTGCGGCCGCGCCCTGCGCCAGGCCTCGATTGGCCAGCGCACCACCAGCTGGTGCCCCAACTGCCAGCGCTGAGCGCTGGCCGCGCCGCGTCGTCCAGGGCGTTCGCGGTATAGTCATCGTTCGTCTCGGGGAAGGGCGATGGCCGATACCGCCGACATCACCCAATGGTTGGACGCTGCCCACGAGGGCGATGCCGACGCCATGGGCAAAGTTCTGTCCACGCTCTACCAGGAGCTGCACGCGATGGCGCGGCGGCAGCTGGCCGGGCAGCAGGGACACACGCTCGATGCGACCGCGCTCGTGCACGAGGCCTACCTCAAGCTGGTCGGCCGGCGCGAGGCGCAGTTCGAGGATCGCGCCCACTTCTTCGCCTATGCGGCTTCGGCCATGCGCAGCGTGGTGGTCGACTACGCGCGCCAGCGCCTGGCGCAAAAGCGCGGCGGCGACCTGCACCGGGTGACCGAACTGCCGGAGGAAGTGGAAGGCGGACTGCGCCTGGACGAGGAAATGCTGGGGCTGGACACGGCGCTCACGCGGCTGTCCGAGGTCGACGAACGCCTGGCCCACGTGGTCGAGCTGCGCTACTTCGCCGGCCTGTCCGAGCTCGAGATCGCGGCCCTGCTCAAACGCTCCGAGCGCAGCATCCGCCGCGACTGGCAGAAGGCACGGATGTTCCTGCTCGCCTCGCTGCAGGAACGCTGAGCACGCGCACATGGCTCCGCGCGCCGCCGTGCCGCGCCATGCCGCTTTCCGCGTTGCCATCGCCATGGTCCGATTCAACGCCCGGCCAGGCCCGGCATAACCATGGAAGCCGAACGCTGGCGCCGCCTCTCTCCGCTGCTCGATGCGCTGCTCGAGCAGGAAGCGCCCGTGCGCGCCGAAAGCCTGGCTTCGCTGCGCGAAAATGATCCGCAGCTCGCCGACGACCTGGAAGAACTGCTCAGGCTGGAGGAAGACAGCGAAGACTTCCTGAGCGAGCCGGTGATGGCGCCGATGCCGGGGCTGGGCACGGGCAGCATCATCGGCCCGTATCGCCTCGAGCGCATGCTCGGCGAGGGCGGCATGGGCCAGGTCTGGCTGGCGCAGCGCAACGACGGGCTGTACCAGCGCCGGGTCGCGCTGAAACTGCTGCGCCCCGGCCTGGCCGATCCCAACCTGCGCCTGCGCTTCACCCGCGAGCGCCAGATCCTGGCGCGGCTGGAACACCCGCACATCGCGCGCCTGCTCGATGCCGGCATCAGCGGCGACGGGCAGCCGTATCTCGCACTGGAATACGTCGAAGGCGAGCCGATCACCGACTGGTGCCGCGCGCACGAGATCACGATCGACGCGCGGCTGCGGCTGTTCCAGCAAATCTGCCGTGCGCTGAGCCATGCGCACGCCAACCTGATCGTGCACCGCGATCTCAAGCCTTCCAACATCCTGGTGACGCCGCTGGGCGAGGTGCGCCTGCTCGACTTCGGCATCGCCAAACTGCTCGACAGCCCCGAGGCCCTGCCCGACCACACCCGTACCGGCGTGCGCACGTTCACCCTGCACTACGCCGCGCCCGAGCAGCTGCGCGGCGAACCGGTCACCACCATGACCGACGTCTACGCGCTGGGCATGGTGCTGTTCGAACTGCTGGCCGATGCGCGTCCCTACCGCCTCAAGCGCCAGAGCGATGCGGAATGGGAGGAGGCGATCCTGCACGCCGATCCGCAGCGCGCCTCGCTGTCCTTGATGCGCACCGCGGAGGCGGAACCCGACCGCGAGAACGCGCAGAACCTGCGGCGGCGGGCGCGCATGGTTGCAGGCGACCTGGACAACATCGCGCTCAAGGCGCTGGCCAAGCGCCCCGAGCAGCGTTATGCCTCGGCCGAGGCGCTGGCACTCGACGTGCAGCGCTTTCGCGACGGCAAGCCGGTGCAGGCGCGCCCGCAGGGCATCGGCTATCGGATCCGCAAGTATGTCGCCCGCCATCGCTGGGCGTTGGGGACCGGCGCCCTCATCGCAATCGTGCTGGGGGCCGCGCTGGGCATCGTGGCCTGGCAGGCGCAGAACGCCGTCCGCGAGGCCACGCGCGCCCAGGCCATGCAGGCCTTCGTCGTCGGCCTGATCGAGCAGGCCGGCAACGCCTCGGCCAACGGCCAGCTCGATCTGCCGCGCCTGCTCGACACCGGCCTGGAGCGCGTCGATCGCGAACTCGCCCGTCAGCCCGAGACCCGGGCCGAGCTGTACGGCGTCATCGCCCAGCTGCGGGTAGGGCTGAGCGACTATCGCCAGGCCGATGCACTGCTGCGCCGCCAGGCCGCGCTGATCGCCAGCCTGCGCGATCCACCGCCTGCGCTGGTGCTGTCCTCCACCGCGGATCTCGGTCGTATCCGCCGCCTGCAGGGCGATCCGCAGGACTGCATCGCCACGATGCAGACGCATAGCGAATTCGCCCGCCGCTACGAGCGCCAGGCCACGCTCCAGGCCGCGGAGTTCTATTCGCAGCTGGGCCGCTGCCAGCGCGCCACGGGAGGTGCTGCGACTGCGCGACTGCTGTTCCAGCGATCGCTCGAACTGCGACGCTCGCTGCCCGATAGCGATGTCGGCATGGTCGAGAACCTGGCCGACCTGGCCAGCCTGCATGCCGATGCCGGCAATGCCGGACAGGCGCTCGCCGAGTACCGCCAAGCGCTGGGCGATCTGCGCGCACGCGTGGGCACGCGCCACCCGCTGTCGATCGAACTGGAACGCACTATCTGCGCGCTCGAGCGCAGCGAAGGCCGTCTGGGTCAGGCCGAGCGCCATTGCCGCGGCGCTCTCGCCCTGGCCATGGACCTGCATGGCGGTCAGCATCGCGCGACCGTGGATGCGCGCCGTCAGCTCGCGGCGCTGTTCGTGGATCAAGGACGCTTCGGAGCGGCGCAGATGGAATTCCGGCAGTCGCGGCATTGGCTCATCGCCCGACTGGGCGCCCACCACACCGACGTCGCCCGCGACGACAACAGCCTGGCGATCATCGCCTGGGAGCAAGGGCGCACCCGCGAGGCCCTGTCCCTGTTCGACCATGGCCTTGCGATCCTGCGCGAGGCGCCAGCGCCGAACAATCTGGCTGGGCTGTTGTTCAACAAGGCCATGGTGCTGCACGAGTCGGGTGCCGATCGCGAAGCCCTGCCCCTGCTCGTTGAAGCGCGCAGCCTGCGCGTCGCACAGGTGAGTGCGGATCATCCGCTGGTGGGCGATACCGACCGCCTGATCGGGGAAGTGCAGGCGGCGCTTGGACAAGCGGCTGCCGCGGAAGCCAGTTTGCGTTCGGCGAGCAGGCTCACCCGTGCCGGCTATGGCGAACACCATCCGCATACCCATCGGGCGGCGCTCTCGCTGGCCCGGTTCCGCGCGCTGGCCGGCAGCTCCGTGAACCCGGCCGCGCTGCGTGCCATCGACGCGATCACTCGTGTGCCCGGCACCGATGCCGAAACGGCCAAGCTGCGCTGGCGCGCACGCGCCTACGCCGCACAGGCGCGTTGCCGGCAACCAGAGGCGGCGAACGAGGCAGCCGCCAGTTTGCAGGCACTGCAATCCGAACTGGCGCGCGCGCAACCGGAAGGAGGCGAGCTGGGCCGCGAAGTCGCCGCGATCCATGCCGCCTGTTCGGCCGGGCCGCCCGGCATCGCGCGCATCAGGTGAGCGGAAGCGAACCCTGCAGCGGTTCGATCCGCCCGTCCCCGCGCACGATCTTCTTGAACTCCGCGCGCGACACCGACACGTAGCGCTCGTTGCCTCCGATCTCGACCTGCGGTCCGTCCTGCACGGCATAGCCGCGTTCGTCCACGCGCACGGTCATGGTGGCCTTGCTGCCGCTATGGCAGATGGTCTTGATCTCGACCAGTTCGTCGGCCCAGGCCAGCAGGCACTGGCTGCCCTCGAACAGCTCGCCGCGGAAGTCGGTGCGCAGGCCGTAACAAAGCACCGGGATGCGCAGCGCGTCCACCACTTCGGTCAGCTGCCACACCTGCGCCCGGGTCAGGAACTGGGCTTCGTCCACGAGGACGCAATGCAACGGTCCGTGCGCGTCGACATCGCGGCGCACCTGCTCGAGCAGATCGTCGCCTTGGTCGAACGCCAGGCCTTCGGCGCTGAGCCCGATGCGCGATGCGACCGTACCCGCGCCGTCGCGATGATCCAGCCGCGGGGTCAGGATCATCACCCGCATCCCGCGCTCGCGATAGTTGTGCGCGGACTGCAGCAGGGTCGTGGTCTTCCCCGCGTTCATCGCCGAGTAGTAGAAGTAGAGCTTGGCCATGGCCCATAGGGTGGGCCCTGACCCAACGCGCTGCAACAAGCGTGCGCGGCGCGATCGACCGATGAAGCCGAGCAAGTACCACCGACTACTCCGGACACGTCTGTAAACTTGCGCCTCGCTCCGGAAGTCCGCATGCACGGCCTCAACCCCCAGCAATCCGCCGCACTTGTCCAGATCGATGGCCCCGTCCTGGTGCTGGCCGGCGCGGGCAGCGGCAAGACCCGGGTGATCGTGGAGAAGATCGCGCATCTGATCCGGTCGGGACGCTATCCGGCCAGGCGCATCGCCGCGATCACCTTCACCAACAAGGCCGCCAAGGAAATGCGCGAGCGCGTCGCGCGCCGGATCCGCGGCGACGCGGCCGAAGGCCTGACGATCTGCACCTTCCACGCGCTGGGGCTGAAGTTCCTGCAGATCGAACACGCCCAGGTCGGGTTGCGGCGCGGCTTCTCGATCTTCGACGCCGACGACACGCTCGCCCAGCTCAAGGATCTGATGCCCGGCGCCAAGCCCGATGCGGTCCAGGCCGCGCAGGGGCTGATTTCGCGCGCGAAGAACGCCTGCCTGGGCCTGGAGCAGGCGCAGGAAGCCGCGCGTTCGGCGCGCGAGCGCGAGGCCGCGGCGCTGTACGCCCGTTACCAGGCACGGCTGGCGGCGTTCAATGCGGTGGATTTCGACGACCTGATCCGCCTGCCCGTCGAACTGCTCGAGCGCGACGCCGATTGCGCACTGGCCTGGCGCGAGCGCATCGGCTACCTGCTGGTGGACGAGTGCCAGGACACCAACGACGCGCAGTACCGGATGCTCAGGGCGATCGCCGGACCGGCGGGCAACTTCACCTGCGTGGGCGACGACGACCAGAGCATCTACGCCTGGCGCGGCGCCAATCCGGAAAACCTGTCGCAGCTTGCGCGGGACTATCCGGCGCTGAAGGTCGTCAAGCTCGAACAGAACTACCGCTGCAGCAACCGGGTGCTGCGCGCGGCCAATGCCCTGATCGCGCACAACCCGCACGAACATCCCAAGCAGCTGTGGAGCGCCAACGCCGACGGCGCGCGCATCCGGGTGTGGGAATGCAACGAAGCGACCCACGAAGCTGAGAAAGTCGCGTCCGAGATCCATTTCCTGCAGCAGAAGCATGCCGCGCCGTGGAGCGATTTCTGCGTGCTGTTCCGCGGCAACCATCAGAGCCGCGCGCTGGAGAAGGCGCTGCAGCTGCTGCGCGTGCCCTACCACCTCAGCGGCGGCACCGCCTTCCTCGACCGCGGCGAGGTGAAGGATGCGCTGGCCTGGCTGCGCCTGCTCGCCAATCCGGAGGACGACACCGCCTTCCTGCGCGCGGTGCAATCTCCGCGCCGCGAAGTGGGGGCGACCACCCTGGCCAGGCTCGCCGAGATCGCCCAGGGTCTGCATCTGCCGCTGTCGCGCGCCGCCGAATCGATGGGCGTGCTCAAGCAGCTGCCGCCGCGCGCGGCGAACGGGCTGAGTGGGTTCATCGACATCGTGCGCGGCCTGCGCAGCGACGCGTCGCGCCTGCCAGCGGCCGAACTCGTGCGCCAGCTCAACGAGCGCAGCGGGCTGGTGGCCGCGCTGCGCGCCGAATGCAAGAGCGATGCGCTGTTCGCACTGCGCCGCGGTAACCTCGACGAGCTGGCCGACTGGTTCGAACATGCGCACGACAACCGTGCCCGTGGCGCCGGCCCGGGCGAGCTCGCCGCCTCGCTCGCCCTGCTCTCGCATGCCGACAAGGGCGATGCCGGCAACCAGGTGCGGCTGATGAGCCTGCATGCGGCCAAGGGTCTGGAATTCCGCTTCGTGTTCATCGTCGGCATGGACGACAACACCCTGCCGCACGAGGCCAGCGTCGACGAGGGACGACTCGACGAGGAGCGCCGCCTGCTCTACGTCGGCATGACCCGCGCCAAGGAACAGCTGTGGCTGTCCTATGCGCGCGAAGCCAACCGCTGGGGCAACAAGCTGCGGCTGAAACCGTCCCGGTTCCTGGATGAACTTCCGGCTGCGGAATTGCAGCGCGACGGCGCCGATCCGGCGGCCGACGCCGAACGCAGGCAGGAGCGTGCGAGCGCCGGTTTCGCGGCGATCAAGGCACTGCTCGACGCATAGCGGCGCGGAGACCTTAAGTCTCGCCCGACGATTCTTCCAGCCGGGCAAGCCGGTCGCGCAGCGCTGCGACTTCCTGCTCGAGCGCCTGCACGCGTTGCGCGAGCGATTGCGTCTGCTCTGCAGCCGCGGTGGCGACGGGATGGACCGCGCGCGATCCATGGGCATCGGCCGCCACCGGCCCGCACAGCAGATGCATATAGCGTTCCTCGCGCTGGCCACTGGCGCGCGCGAGCTGCACGACCAGCGCGGGCTCGCGCTGGGCCAGGCGGCCGAGGTGATGCCGCACATCCTCGACACTCTCGAACGGGGCCATGCGCTCGCTGCGCGCGAGCAGTTCGTGCGCCGTCTGCGGTCCGCGCAACAGCAGCAGTCCGAGCAGGGCGGTCTGCTGCCGGGTGAGTCCGAGCGCCGGCATCGCCAGTTGTGCATAACGATCGGCGCGCGAGGAGAAGGTCTGTTTCGCCAGGCCGAGCTCCTCGAGCCGGCGCAGCGCGTGCTGCACTTCGCCCGGATCGAGCGCCATCAGCGGTTCGCGCGCGGTTTTCTGGTTCGCGGCCGCCTGCGCCGCGTTGACCGTGAGCGGATAGGCCTCGGGCGTGGTGGCTTCCTTCTCGATCAGGCAGCCCAGCACGCGCGCCTGCTGCGCGCTCAGCTGCGGCAGCTCCGCCGGACTGTGTGCATCGGTATGCATTGGAAGCGATCCTGTCATCGGCGGCCGATTAGCGTCCGATACACTCGCCGCCACTTCAAGTCGGGAGCGCATGATGCGTCGGTTGGCATCCACGCCGTTGCTGTTGGTCGCGGCATTGACGTTGGCATCGGTCGGTTGCAGGCGCAGCGATCCCGCGCCGGCACCAGCCGTGGCAGTTCCCACCGGCGCCGCGACCACCGCCGACGCCGCCGCGCCCGACGACAACCTCAACGCCGTGCTCTGGGTCCAGGGTTCGGCCGAATACCGGGCCGTGACCCAGACCCTGTATCGCGCCGCCGCCGACAAGCTCGATGTGGCCCTGGCCGAGCCGCACTGGGACGCGCTGGTGCCGGGCGAGCGCGGCAATCCCGCGAGCGGCCTGCCGCCTGCGGTGATCCTGGATGTGGATGAAACCGTGCTCGACAACTCTCCCTACCAGGCGCGCCTGGTGCGCGAAGGCCGCGAGTACAACGAAGTCAGCTGGGACCGCTGGGTCGCCGAGAAGAAGGCCAAGCCGGTCCCCGGGGTGGTCGACTTCGCCAAGGCTGCGACCGCACAGGGCATTACCCTGCTCTATCTCTCCAACCGCGCCGAGCACCTGCAGGCAGCAACCTTGGAAAACCTGCGCACCGCGGGCCTGCCGGTGAAGGACGACAGCGTGTTCTTGGGGCTGGGAACGGTCGTGCCCGGTTGCGAGCAGAACGGCAGCGAAAAGAACTGCCGCCGACGCCTGGCCGGCCAACATTACCGGGTGCTGATGCAGTTCGGCGATCAGCTGGGCGATTTCGCCGAGATCCTGGCCAATACCCCGGCCGGCCGCCAGCAACTCCTGGACGAATATCGCGACTGGTTCGGAGAACGCTGGTGGATGCTGCCCAACCCCACCTACGGCTCGTGGGAGCCTGCGATCTTCAACAACGACTGGACCCAGCCGCGTGCAGCCCGGCGGCAGGCCAAGCGGGAAGCGCTGAATCTCGCCAACTAGCAGCGAAATTGCAGGCAAAACCTGCCAACTCCCTCTAAACCGCCACAAAGTTTCGGTTTACAGGTTTCCAGCGACTCCAAAAATCAATCACTTAAATGCGCTCATTTCGCGTATTGCTTTAAGTTCTGGTCTTCGCTAGCCTGTTGGCGTCCGGCCTCGCCGGAGCCATGCCACAACCGCACCATGTGTGCACTGTCCATCCGGCGCGAGCCGGACTCTTGAAGGAGGCCTGACGGCCTCCTTTTTTTGCCTGCGGCACGCGCCCCCTAGGGCACGCCCCAGATGCGAACGAGTCCGGACGGCACTAGGCTTCGATCAGGTGCGTCCGGAGCGCGGCCATGGCCGATCCCATCAGCAACAGCAGCCTGCCGCCGACCGCGCAGGGCCATGGGCTTGCGCTCGGACGTGTCGACGGCTCCGCTCTGGAAGCGATCCTGGATCGCATGCTTCCTGGGGTGAGTTTCGAACAGGCGGTGCAGGACGCCATCGATGCCGGCGACCTGTCTGCCTCGGATCTCTACCCGGGCCGTCTGGCCGAACAAATCGCAGACCTGTCGCCCGGTCATCAGCGCCAGCTGGCCGGAACGACCGAAGGTCTGCCGCCCGCCCTGCGCGAGGTCCTGGACCAGTTCGGCGTGGACCGGACCAAGGCCGATGGTCCTGGCCCCGGTGCCGACCCGGCAGGACTTCGGGCCGACAGCACCGCCATGCCGCAGGGCAATGCGGCGCTGCGCGGCGAACAGGCAAGCGCTGCGCAGGCCTTGGCCAGGGGCGATGCGACGGTTCCCTCTGCTGTCGTCCGGGCCAGCGGCACGATCGCCGCGCAACCGGGTGCGGTGCCAGTCGCCGGCGACAGGGCGCAGTTCGACGGCCAGGTGCTTCAGGGCGCGCGCGTCGGCGAGGCTTCGGCCGCGGTGCGCATGGATGCAGCCGGTCCCGTCCTGAATCCCGAACGCCCGCAGGGACCGATGCTCCAGGCCCTCCCGCAGCAGGCCATCCTGGCTCCGCAGGGCCGCGCCGACGCGCTTCCTGCCCAGGTCCTTCCGCAAGCTGCGGGAGCAACCATCCTGTCGGCGCCACAAGGCACCGTCGTCGCACCGAATGCGCAGGCCCCGCTGGCGCGCGGTGCCGACGGCGCCCAGGCACGGGAAAACCAGCTTGCCCCCGCTGGCCATACCCTGGCCGGCAGTCTCCGACGCGATACCGGCAAGCGTGGCGCAGGCCTGCCCCGCCAGCATCCTGCCGATGCATTGCTGGCCCTGCTGCCTGGCCGGCGCAGACGTCGCGCCGAAGGCGAAGACAGCAGCACTTCCTTCCAGTGGCTGTTCTGGATCCTGACCGTCATCGCGTACGGCGCGCTCGCGGTGGCGATCGTCGCCATGATCCCCAGCGGGGGCGGGTTGAGCGACGGCGCCGGCAGACCCGGCTACGGTGCCTATGCCCTGATCATCGGCGCACTCGCCGCGGCAGCATCGTGGTGGGTAGGCAGGCGCCTGTCCGGCGCCGCGAAGCAAGCACACAACAGGAGTTGACGATGGGCTTCGGACCGCACAATTCGCCGATCGGGAAGCTGCTGGAAAACGGACCCCACAAAGGAGGCTGGCAAAGCCAGCTCGACGCGCAGCGGCTGGAATCCGCATTCGACCTGATGAAGAACGACCCGCGTGTCACGCTGGGCGAAGCCCTGCAACAGGTCGATGTGGACCTGTCGAACATCCCGCAGTCGGTAATGAACGACATCGTCCGCAACCAGCCGTCCGATGTGCAGGCCCGCGTGGAACAATGGGCGACCGCTACCCCCAATTCCCCGGCCCTCGATCGCAGCAGCGCCACGATGTCCGCGTCGCCTGGACCCGGAGCCGCGACGACCGACAGCTCCGCGCCGCTGAGCACCTACGGACAGTCCGGCAACGCATCGATGGGCAACGCCGTCGGGCACGGCGGCATCCCACCGGGCCATGCTTATGGCCACGGCGTTGGCCCGAGCCTGGAGCCCGCGGCGCGCAACGTGCAAAACCTGGCGCCCGCCGACAGCACCCATAGTCCGATGATCCAACGTGTCTTCAGCGGCGAAGGCGCGCGCGTGGAGCCGGCCAACAGCACGAACGCCATGCCTCGGACCACGGGCGGGGAAACCCTTCGTGCCGACACGACCCAGGGCGTTGCCATGCCGCGCGAGAGCCATGGCGACGCCCATCGCGCGGAGCGAACGCAATCCAATCCGGTGCCCGGCAGCCCCCTGCAGCGCGGCGGCGAAGTTCAAGGCGCGCTGCGTCAGGATGGCTCGCAGTACGCCTCCAACAACCCCATACAGTCGCGCAGCGATGGGCCGACATCCCAGCAGACCACCAGTCTTGCGGCCCATGGCGGCCTCACCGCGCAGCATGCGATGGCACAAGCCGCGCCCCAGGGCGCCGCACATGCGGCGGGCTTCTCCATCCAGCAGGCGACCGCGCAGTTTGCATCGCAGCAGGCGGGAAACCGGCAGATGGGTGAACAGGCCCCCCAGCAGCAGCTCAACCCGCGCGCGGCGGAGGCGACCGTCGGTAGCCACCGCGTGCAGGATGCGCGTCCTGCGCTCGCTGCGGCGGACCCGCGCGGGTTCACGCCGCAACAGTCGCTTCCATCGCAAGCCGTGCAGCCTGCGCAGGCGCGCCCGGAACTGGCGGCCAACCAGGTCATGCCGCAGCTCGCCGGCTTGACCATGGTCGCCAACCCGCTGATCCCTGCGGTCGGTGCGCAACCCGGCCAGAACGTCGTTCCCGTCGCTTCCGGTGCCGAAAATGCGTCGCAGGTGCGTGGGGATGCGCTGCTGGCGCCCGCTGGTCACACGCTGGCCGGCTTTCTGCGTCGGCACCATCGCGGCGCCAAGCGTGGCGCGGAGCAGCCGTTGAGCTGGCTGCTCGCTTTGGTTCCCGGCGCCCGCAAGCGCCGCGCGGAAAGTCGACCCGACGCCATGTCGTTGCAATGGGTGTTCTGGACCTTGACCGTTGTGGCCTACGGAGCGCTCGCCATCGCAATCATCGCGATGATCCCCAGCCGGGGGAGGCTGTTCGACGACGCCGGCGCGCCAGCCGTAGGCGCCTATGCCCTGCTCGTAGGTGCTGTGGCGGTAGTCGCATCGTGGTGGCTGGGACGCTACCTGGCCAAACGATCGGTGACGTCGTGATGGCTTCGCCGACCATGCGCCTGCCGCGACTGATCGTATACCTGCTCCTCGCGGCGTGGCTGCCGGCTGCCAATTCGCAGGAAGCACCGATGGTCGATGCCGTCGGCGCCTACCACCAGGCCAATGTCATGCGCCATCGCGGCGAGCAGCGGGAGGGGGACGAGCGCACGCGGCAGGACCGCAAGCCGGTCGAATCCGGCACGATCTCGCAGCAGGACTTCGACCGCTTGATGGCCGATCTCCAGCTCGAATACCGCCAGCGTGTCGTGCGTGACGGTCAGATCCAGGCCGATACCTGGTTGCGGAGTCGGGTAGCCGAGTTGCGCAACCGCTATCGCCGTATCGAATAACGAGCTCAAGGGCCACAAAAAGACGACCCCGGTTCCGGGGTCGTCTGTGCTTGCTTGCAGCATGGCGCCCCGCGCACAGGCGGAGCGCCCTTCCTGCACGGTCAGCCGCTCTTGCGGGCCATCGCGGTCTGACCCTCGCCCATCGACTTCAGTGCAGTGCTGACTGCCTGGATGAACATCGAATACATCTGGCTCTCGACCGTCAGCTTGGTCGAATCCGCGGCGGACGGCTTGTCGCCGATGCTCTCCGCCGTGCGCATCAGCGCATTACCCTGCTTCTCGATCAGCTTGCCCATCGCAATCGCGAAGGCTTCCAGCCAGCCCGCGCCGCGCTTGGCCGCGCGTGCATCCTCGGTACCGCTGTTCTCGCGCGCATCGCGCAGCTGGATGTCGGAAATGACCTGGTTCCAATTGATCTCGCTCATGGCTGTTCTCCGTAGTGAATGCTCTGTCGTTCCGTTTGAAAAGCGCTTGTTTCCGGGACTTCAGGATTACTGTGGAGGGCCGCGCAACCTGCGCGAGCGTGAACGGGTAATCGACTCGCGCCCTGGCAGCAACGGCGCCTTGGACTTGGCCGGATCAACCGCATCCGCAGCCGAGGCCGCGCGCTGTTCGCGCAGCCACTCCAGGGCCTTGGTTTCGCCATCGCGCTGCACGCGCCGGGCGAACTCCATCGCGACCTGCGCGTCGGGCTGCTGCAGCGGATCGATCGCCGCATCCAGCTGCCTGACCAGTGCATTGCGTTCGTCCTCGCTGAGCACGTTCTGGCCAATCAAGGCATCGAGCGTGCGGATCCATTCGGCACGGTCGGGCTTGGGTTGGTCCAGCGTCGGCGCCAGCGATGCCTGTTCGACCGCTTCGCGGAAATGGCCCAGCAGGAACTCGACGCCATCGCGATCCATGTCCGATTCTTCGCGCAGCGCGTCCTCGAACATGCCGAGCAGCTTGGCCCGCACTTCTCGCTCAATCGCGCCCTCGGCCTCATCCGCCCCGGACGGAGCCGCAGCCGCTGGTGGCTGGGCGGCGATAGCAGCCTGGTCCGAAGGTCGCTTGCGTAGCGGTGTGCGGCGCGTGGACATGAGTGGCCGTTATTCCCCTGTGTGGGCCGATGGCCTGGCACCGGCGCATCGTTGCAAACGAGTGTAGGTGGCGCTCTGCGCGCGCAACACTAGGGCGCGCCCTAGGGTTTGCATGTGATGTCCATTGCGCGCGCCGGACGCCTCATCCATGGAAATGCGGGTCGATTTCCAGGGTGCCGAGGTTGCGCGAGGCGAACCGCTCTGCCAGCTGCGGCGCGGCCTGCTGGATGGCGTCGAAGCTGCCGCGGGAACGGACGTCGGCGCGCAGCAGCCAGCCGCGGTCGGTGCGGCTGAGCAGCAGATCTGTGCCGGGCAGGGTGTTGTCGTTCAGGCGCAGCAGGACCTGACCGCGCTCGTGATCGACCCCGTTGGGGCTGACGGCGAGCTGGCGGACATGGCGTTCGAGCATGTCGGCCAACGCCTGCGGGTTGGCATGGGCCTGCGGGGCGGCGGGTGGCAGGGCAACAGTAACTTCCCGGGCCATGACCTGGGCCTGGTAGAGCGCGGCGAGTTCCGCGGGCTGCAGGCTGTCTCCCCCGGCCTGTTGCTGGCCCCCGTCCTCATGCTCGCCCTTGCGCAGCACGGCCTGGTCGGTCGTGACCTGGCTGGTATCGGCCTGCGCGTCGGGTTGCGCCGCTTCGCCGCTCTCGAGTCCTGTTTGCACGCGTGGCTCCCTACCCTCGGCGCGGTTCTGCATCAGGGTCTGGAAGCGGTCGACCAGCTCGGTCTTGGGTTGCTCGCGCACCTGCTCGCGCACCTGATCGCGCGGCTTGTCGACTTCGCGCATGGCGTTTTCGGCCTGGGTTGACTGGGTGCGCTGGATGCTCATGGGACTGCTCCTTCGACGGCTTCCTGCCGCGGCCGATCATGGCCTGCGAAACATTACGAATGGATGAGGGATGGGCGCCTACCGATCAGCAGGTCCTCGGCGGCGGCTTCCTCGCGACGGGCTTCGTAACCGCGCTGTTCCCTGCGCCAGACCTCGCGCCGCTGCTCCAGCGCCTCTTGCCGGGCGCGGGCACGGAAGTAGGCGGTGCGCGCCTCGTCCTGGGCCTGTTCGGCCTGTCGCAGCGCGAATTGCGCCTGTTTCAATCGTTCCTGCGCCGCCACGGCGAGTTCGGCCAGATGGTCGACATGACGCTCGCGCTGTTCCAGCGCAGCCGGCCATGCCATGCCCGGTGGCGGCGGCGCGAGCAGCTGCGCGCGCTGGTGGGCGCGGTCGCGCTGCAGGGTCTGGATCTCGCCGTCGATCCGGGTGCACTGGTCGCGGCACGCCTGGGTCTGGCGCTGTTTCTCCATCAGCACCAGGCGCGCGGACTCGGTGCGGTGCTCGCGCAGCCGGACCAGGGTTTCCAGCGGAAAGCGCTTGCGCAGGCTCATGCGAAGAGCTTGCGTAAGGCGGCGACGGACTCGCCGAAGTCGGCGATGTCGCCAGAGGGTTGCTGCAGCAGCTTGCGGATGGGCTCGATTTTCTGGATCGCGATGTCCGCTTCGGGATCGCTGCCCTTCTTGTACTCGCCCAACTGCAGCAACAATTCGATGTCCTGATGCTTGGCCAGGTATTTGCGCAGCTGACCGGCGGCGCGCAGCTGCGGCTCCTCGACCACGCGCGGCATGGTGCGGCTCAAGGACGTGAGCACATCGATGGCGGGGTAGTGGTAGGCCGCGGCGAGCTTGCGCGACAGCACGATGTGGCCGTCGAGGATCGAGCGTACTTCCTCGACGATCGGATCATCGCCCTCCTCGCCTTCCATCAGCACGGTGTAGAACGCGGTGATCGAGCCCTTGTCGTTGTTGCCGGCGCGCTCGAACAGCCGCGGCAGCGCGGTGAAGACCGAAGGAGGGAAACCGCGCCGCGCCGGCGGCTCGCCGACCGCCAGGCCCACGTCGCGCAACGCGCGCGCGAAGCGGGTCACCGAATCGACCAGCAGCATGACCCGCTTGCCGCGGTCGCGGAAATGTTCGGCGATGGCGGTGGCGACCCAGGCCGCGCGGCTGCGCTCGAGCGCAGGGCGATCGGAAGTGGCGACCACGATCACCGACTTCGCCATGCCCTTTTCGCCCAGGTTGTCGCGGATGAATTCGTTGACCTCACGTCCGCGCTCTCCGACCAGGGCGATCACGTTGACGTCGGCCGAGGCGCCGCGCGCGAGCATCCCCAGCAGGGTGCTCTTGCCACCGCCGGCCACCGCGAAGATGCCGATGCGCTGGCCGACGCCGGCGGTCATCACCGTGTCGATGGCGCGCACGCCGGTGGCGAAGGGCGCATCGATCAGGTTGCGCGACAGCGGGTGGGGCGAGGCCGCATAGATCGGCATGTCCTCCACGGGCGGGCCGCCGGGCACCGCGATCGGCCCCTTGCCGTCGATCGGCTCGCCATGCGCATCCAGGACGCGGCCGAGCAGGCCATCGCCGGCGCGCACCGTCGCCTGGCGGCCGGTGGCGTACACCTCGGTCGCGGGCGAAACCCCGTCGAGCGCGCCCAGCGGGGTGAGCACGGCATGCTGGCGCGACACACCCACGACTTCGGCCGCCAGCCGGAAATGCGGATCGCCGCTGTCGGCGGGATTGCGCAGCTCGCACAACTCGCCGATCGCGGCCTTCAGCCCGGTCGCGCGGATCAGGGTGCCGTAGGCCTCGACCACCTTGCCGATGCGCTCGATCCTGCGGACCCTGCCCAGCGCGGCCAGCAGCGGATCGGGCGCTGCATCGGCGGGCAGCGACAGGTCCACGTCGGGAAGCGCCGTTGGCTTGCTCATGCGCGCGCGACCGGAGCCGTGCTCGAACTGGCGGCGGCCAACGCCTGGCGGATCGCTTCGATCTGCTGGGCGACGCCGGCGCGGACTTCGCCCGCTTCGGACATCACCACGCAGCTCAGCGGATCGAGGCTTTCATCGTCGACCAGCTCGATCACGCCCACGCCCGGGTGCGCCTGGCGCACGGCGGACAGGCCCGCGCCCACTTCGTCGCGTACCGAAGGATGCACGCGGATCAGCAGGAACTGCTCGGCCTGCGCGGCCTCCACCGCCTGCATCACCAGCGGCGGCACCACCGTCTGCGCGTCGAACCCAGGCGCGATCCGCGCGACGATGGCGCAGGCCAGCTCGCTGATGCGCCCGCTGGCCTCGCCCAGTACCCGCGCGCGCCGTTCGTTGAGTGCAGCCAGCTGTTCGGCCATCTGCTGCTGCGCCCGGGCGAAGCCTTCGGCGAATCCGGCGGCGTGGCCGCGTTCGCGCGCCTGCGCGATCTCGGCCCCGGCTTCGGTGTAGAGCGCATTTGCACGCGCGAGCAGCGCGTCCAGCTGGCCGAGCCGTTCCCATTCGCGCGCGCGGATGATCTTGCCGGCGGCGGCGCGTTCGAACTGACGACGTTCGAACACCGCGACTCCGCCCATGTTACGGGCGGAAGCGGATGCAGGCGGGACAGCGGGGGCGCTGGGCTCGGGCATGCGGCTGCCTGTGTCGGGAGATTTCACGCGCTGGCTTCGCGCTTGAGATGGTGGTCGTGCAGCATCTGCACCTGCGCAGGCGGCAGGACCACGGCAAGCCGGTCCTCGCGCGGGTGCAGCAGGGCAGCCCACTCGCCCAGGGCGCGATCGTTGTCCTGCGCCCAGGCCCACAGCTCGCTGCGGCCCTGCCGGTCGAACAGCGCGTACAACAGCGCGTGACCCGCCGCATCGCCGGAGAGCGCGGTCTTCAATCGTCCGCCCATGGCCGTGACGGCGTCGAGCGGAGCACGGCCATCCCACACCGTGCGGTCCAGCGCCAGCAGATAGCTGTTGCCCAGCGCCTGCTTGAGGCGGCGCACCGCATCGCGCCCGACTTCGGCGCGGATCACCGGCGCCATCGCCAGCACCCCCAGGTCGCGCAGGAACGGACCCAGGCGCCCGCGCGGCCAACGCACCGACACCCGGCCGATCTCGCGTTGTGGGGTGGGGGCCAGCAAGGCCGCCCCAGGACCCGACGCCAGCCAGCGACCCAATATCCGTTCACCCAGTGCGCTTGCACGCGCACGCGCAATCAGTCCCGGGTCGACGGCGTCATCGGTGCCCGCGCCAAACCAGCCGGGGTCGATCTCGGCAAGAACAGTCGGCAACGACACCGCAAGGCGACCCTATCCGTTCCAGACCCGTCCGCTGGCGGCTTGCGCGGCGGCAGCCGCCGTGCGCGAACGCATCCGTCCGAACAGGGCGAGTACCAGCGTGAGCACCGCGACCACCCCGGCGGCGATGCCGATCGCCAGCGGACTGAAGCCGGCGACGGACATGCGCGCATCCGCCGGCGCACGCGAGGCCTGCGGACCGCCGAGCGTGTAGAACTTCACCGTGACCTTGTTGGGGTCGTCCAGGCCTTCGACGCTGTCCTTGACCGTGACCTTGATGTCGGTCTCGCGGTCGCGCACATTGGCGCCGGGCTGCTCGTAGATGGTGACCGCCGCCGAGGAATCGTTGGTTTCGTTACCCAGCGGGTCGCGTTCCGGCAACGCGATATGCACGCGCGCTTCGGCGACGCCCGGGATTCCCGACAGGGTGCGCGCGATTTCCTGTTGCAGGCTGCACTGGTAGCGCGCGCGTTCCTCGATCGCCGACGAAGCGAAACCTTCCTTCTTGAAGGTTTCGCACATCGACACGTAGCGTTCGCGCGGCAGGCGGTGCGCGGCGAGCACCTGCATGGCCCTGGGGAAGTCGCCCTGGCCGACTCGAATCTCCCAGCCGGTGCCGGACTGCAGCGAGGTCTGGCTCTTCTCCGCACCGATGCCGGCGCCGAGCAGGGCCGCCATCAGTTCGTTGGCCTGCTGCTCGTCCAGATTGCTGTACAGCGCGGTGCGGCCGCAGGCGGCCAACAACAAGCACACCAGCGCACCGGACAGCGCTGCGCGCCACCACGTTGGTGTTGCCGCGCGTCGATCCTTCAACCCTCGCATGCGAACTTCTCCCCTGATCCCATCAATGCCGCGGCCGCCGTCAGGATTGCTGACGGAACAGCTGCTGGATGCCATCGGACGTGCGGTTGGCCACGTTCGAGGTCAGTTCGCACTGGAACATGAACTGATGGCACTGCATGGTCATCTGGATGATCTGACTCGGCGATGCATCGGCCGGGTTCGCGGCCAGCTTGTCGGCCAGCGCGCGGATCCCGTCGGCGCCGCCATTGAGGCGGTCGAACGCGGCGAGCACATTGCGCATTCCTTCCGACGGCTTCTGCGCAGCCTGGATCGCCCCGGCTTCGGTTGGCGCATTGGCCTGCACCGCGCCATTGCGCTCCATCGCAGCAGCGAAATCGCGGATGTCGTTGTGCGAGGCCTGCGGCGAACTGGCCGCGGACGAGGTGGTGGCTGCCTGCGCGGGTTCGAGCCCCGCGGCGGTAATGGCTTCGATCATGACCTAACTCCTTGTACCAGCGCGGCTGCGCCGGCGTGGGTCACCCTGGCCTGCGACGCGCCACGACAGCGGCGCGAGGCAGGCACCCGGTTCCTGTCCTTACTGGCGCTTGCTCAGGGATTCGAGCGCCTGGGCGACGGAGTTCTGCGAGGTGGCTGCGTTCTGCGACAGGAACTGCATGCGCAGGCTTTCGGCGGTGAGCGCGACCATGTTGGAAGGCTGGTCGTTGCCGCTCGATCCGATCGCATCGGACAACTCGGTGATGCGCGAGGCCTGTGCGTCGAGACGCGAACCCCAGGCGCGCGACATGGCTTCGAACCAGCTGTTGCTGCTGCCCGAGGACGATCCCGAGCGCGACGAACCCGAATTCATGGTGCTACCGGCGCCCACCGCACCGATGTAGCTCAGCACGCCGTCGTTGTTGACATTGCTCATGACCCCTACTCCTTTCCTGGATTAGTGAGGCGGCTACCGCCGCCGTGTTGGCACCTTACCGCGTCCGTCTTACCGCTAGTCTTACTCGTTGCTTACTACAAGAAAGTTGCGAATGAAACCGCTCATGCTGAAGCGGCGTACTACTGCTTGCTCGAGACCGGTGCAGGGATCTTCTCCTGCGATCTGTTAACCGCCTGTTGCGGCGCGTCCGTATTCATGTTCGATGTCGCATCCGGACTGCCGACGACATTGCTGAAATCCGAAGCCGCCGCGCGCGCGGCCAGTTCGGCAGCCGTGATCGGCCGGATCTGCTTGATCTCGCCGCCCGGGCCTTCCACATAGATCTTGCTGCCGATGCCAATCAGCTTGCCGTGGCCCGGGATCACCGTGCCATCGGGATACTGCTCGCCGTTGGCATCGACCACGTATGGTTCGCGTCCGCGCACGACCGCGACGATGTCAACCGGCGGGAGCGCTGCGACCGCGGCCTTTTCATCGTCGGCCTTGCCATCGGGCGAGGCGGCGGCCAGCTGTTCGCCGGGCACCACCTTGACGCCGACGTCGGCCAGCGCGCGCGATGCGAGCACTTTCTCGAACTGCGCCTGGTCGACCGTGCCTTCGATCTGCACGGTGTTCTCGCCGATGTAACGCGTGCCGACGGCGATGCCCGCCATGCGGAACACCTCGCGCACGTCGCGCGCCAAGTCTTCGCCAGTGCGCAGCGCGAGGCTGGCGTTGATGCCCGCGTCGCGCAGCTGCTGCTGGACCCGGCTGCGCGCCGCGTCGCTGTCGACGGTGCCCGACAGCACCGGGACACCGTTGACGTCGCTTCCGACCCTGGCCTGCGAGATCTGGTACTGCGGAATCAGCGCCTGCAGATACGCCTGCACGTCGACCTGATCGTTGCTGCGCGGAAGCAGGGACGCGATGACCGCCACCGCCGCCAGCGCCAGCACCGCGACCGCTGCGATCATCGGCAGCCGGCGCAGGAACGGGCGTGCGCGTTGCTTACGTGCGGGATCGGCGATGGCGGGGAACAGCGCATCCCACGCGGCTTCGTCGTTGCCGCCAAAGGCGATCGCGGCTTCGCCCAGATCGATGCGCTGCATTGGGCGGATTTCAGCCGGATCCCCCGGGTGCAGGGGTTTGCCTTCGATCCGGACCGGCGCGTCGAGTGCGCGCAGGGTGAAGCTGCCGCCGACCAGGGTGATCAGCGCGTGGTGTGCGGCCACGCCGGTATCGGCGAGCACGATGTCGCAATCGTCGCCGCTGCCGACGACCAGCATTTCCTGCTCGCCCAGGCTGCGGCTCGCGCCGGCGTGCAGCCCGGCGACGATGCGCAGCACCTTGGGCGCGGCTGGTCCGGCTGGGTTCGCATGCGGAGCATTCATGTGGCTCGAGTCTCCGGAAGGCGCGCTCGCGTTCTCGTGTTCAAGCATTGATCTGCCCCGCCTGGACGATGCGCAGGTCCGGCGCGAGTTCCTGGTAGGACAGCACCGGCAGGTCGAAGAAATCCACTTCCAGCAGCTTGCGCAGGTGGCGGCGCACGTCGAGCGAACACAGCAGCACCGGGTGCACGCCTTCGGGCTGGCGCGCCAGGTGCGAACGCACTTCGGCGCTGAGCCGCGCGGCGAGTTCGGGCGCGATCGCCAGCTGGCTGGCGCCGCCGGCCACGCGTACCGACTGGCGCAGCTTGTCCTCCAGTTCCGGATGGATGAGCAGCACGTGCAGGCTGCGCTCGGCATCGGCATAGCGGTCGGCGATCTCGCGCTTGAGCGCCACGCGCACATATTCGGTGAGCAGGACTACGTCCTTCTCGCGCCCGCCGACGTCGGTGATCGCCTCGAACGCGTCGCGCAGGTTGCGCACCGGGATGCCTTCCTCCGCGAGCCGTCGCAATACGTCCGCGACGCGCTGCGGCGCCACCACGCGCAGCATCTCCTTGACCAGGTCCGGATAGTCGCGCTGCATGCGTCCGAACAGGTTGGCGGTTTCCTGGATGCCGATGAAGCTGCCGAGCCTGCGCTGCAATGCGGCGCGCGTGTGCGCGGCCAGGGTCTCGCCCGCATCCAGCGTGTCCGGGCCGGCTTCGGCCACCCAGTCGCCGGTCAGCGGCGGGAAGAATCCGGGCAGCTTGTTGCCCGCGGCGGTCACGCGCGCGGGGCGTAGCTGCGCATCGGTGCGCAGGCGCCCGGAGGCGATGCGCGCACCGAACGCGGTCAGGCGGTACTCGTCGTCCGCCAGTCCGGACACGATCTTGGTGACCGGCAGGGCCACCGGCACGCCGTATTCCTCGCGCAGGGCGGTGACCACGTCCTTGATCCGCGCCTGCAGTGGAACTTCGCCAAGCGCTGCGGCCAGCGCCGGGGAAAGCTCCAGGCGCAGCGGCGCCGGCGGCGCAAGGTCGTCGGCATCGACGGGCTTGTGCGCTTCGGTCATTTCCGCGGCACTGACCCGGAACACCCTGCGCAGCGAATCGAACTGATGTCGATAACGCCAGGCGGCCAGGGTCAGCAGGCCGCCGCCGAGCACCAGGAACACCATGGTCGGGAAGCCGCGCACGAAGGCCAGCAGCACCGCCAGGATGCCGACGATCAGCACCACCCGGGGCTGGCCGGAGATCTGTCGCCCGATCGCATCGCCCAGATGGCGGTCGTCGATCTCGCCGGTGGTGCGCGTGACCACCAGGCCGGCGGCGATGGTGCTGAGGATCGCCGGAATCTGCGACACCAGGCCGTCGCCGATGGTCAGGATGCTGTAGGTATGGGTCGCATCCGCCAGCGACATGTCCTTCTGCAGCACGCCGATCGCCAGGCCGCCGAGCAGGTTGACCAGGATGATCACGATGCCGGCGATGGCGTCGCCCTTCACGAACTTCATCGCACCGTCCAGGCTGCCGTGCAGCTGGCTCTCGGTTTCCAGCAGCCGGCGCTTGCGCCGCGCCTCGTCCTTGTCGATCAGGTTGGCGCGCAGGTCCGAGTCGATCGACAGCTGCTTGCCGGGCATCGCGTCGAGGGTGAAGCGCGCCGCGACCTCGGCCACGCGCTCGGCGCCCTTGGCGATGACGATGAACTGGACCACGGTGATGATCAGGAACACCACCAGGCCGACCACCAGGTTGCCGCCGGCAACCATCTTGCCGAAGGTCTCGACGATATGCCCAGCTTCGGCGTGGAGCAGGATCGAGCGGGTGATCGCGATCGAGATCGAGAGCCGGAACAGCGTGGTCAGCAGGAGCACGCTGGGGAAACTGGAGAACGCCACCGGCGTGGGGATGTAGATCGACAGCATCAGCAGGCCGAAGCCAATCGCGATGTTCATCGCCACCAGGGCGTCGAGCACCACCATTGGCAGCGGCAGGATCATCACGCCGATGATCAGCACCGCGCCCACCGCCAGGACGATGTCGTTGTAGCCCACCCGCGGGCGCGGGGCGGCGCCCGTCGGGGGCGCGAGCAGCGAGCCGATCAATTCACGCATCCAGGCGACCTCGGCGGGCGGAAGCACCGCCCATCGGGGCAGCGCCAGCGAACGGATTCAACGGGTTAAGGCAGGGAGCCAGTGAAACTGCGGAGGGGTCGGTACCCCAAACTGGCGTGGATTGTGGCACGGCCCCCTGACCTCATGCGTCACAAAGTGGCAAATTACGATACAAAAGCCAACCATGGCAACGGTGAAGATGGTGTTGGTGCGACGCAAAAAGTTTGTGACAGCGTCAGGGTGGCGCCCCTGGTCCCCGACGCTGGCTGCCGAACAGGTCACGGGGGATTAACGAGCGGCCGAACACCTTTGGCCGGGCGGTGGCTGCATCCGGATCGCTTTCGGGCGGGCTCTTCGGGGTCAGCTCGGCAGGGTCCAGGTCGGTCAATAGGGTGACGGACTGGGCGCCGACGCCGACGGCAAACACCCGGCCGGTGCGGGTCCTGACCAGTACGATCCGCTCACGCGGGCCCAGCGCCAGGACCTGCACCACCGACAGCGGCGCGTCCTGACCGCTGATCCCGTAACGGCGCCGGGCTAGATGCAAGACCGTGATCAATACAAGGATGATGAACGCCAATGGCACCACGATCGATACCAGTTCGCCGACAAAGGACACGGGTTCCGCGACGGTGGATTGTGTCTGGGCGGCGACTGGCGCGGTCACAGAACCAATGAACAATGCAATGGCGGAGAAGGGGGGCTTCGACATGACCGGGTCTGGGGAACGGAGGCGGTGCCACGTTAACAGCCGGCGCATGGTCGGCAGACGACCGGCAGGCGGGCGCTGATGCCGGCAACCCGGCCCACCGATGCAGCGACGGCCCGCACCGGGTCCGATGCGCTGACCGGGCTGCTCGAGGCGCTGCCCTCGGCCACCGCCGCCTACGCCACCGCCACCGGCGCGCTGCTCGCCGCCAACGCCCGCTTCCAGGCCGAGTTCGACGGCCTGCCCTATGCCGATCGCGCCGCCCTGCTGGCGGCGCTGCCCGCAGCCGATCCGGTGGCCTCCAGCGAGGTGCGCTCCCCCCGCAACGGGCGCTGGTACAGCCTGCACTGGGGTCGGACAGCGGACGCCGACGTGTTGACCGCCACCGACATCAGCGAGCGGATCGAGGCGCTGGATTCGCGCACCCACCAGCAGGAGAAGCTGTTGTTCACCTCGCGGATGATGTCCGTGGGCGAGATGGCCGCGACCCTGGCCCACGAACTCAACCAGCCGTTGGCGGCGATCATGAATTACCTCAACGGCAGCCTGCGCCTGGTCGACCAGGCCGGCGGGCCGGCGCAGGTGGCGCGCGCGCTGGGCGCGGCGCGCACCCAGGCCGAGCACGCCGCGGCGGTGATTTCGCGGGTGCGCGAATTCGTGCGCGCGCGCGAACCGCGACGCGACGCGCAGGACATCGCCGCGATCGTCGCGACCGTGGTCGAACTGTTGCGCCTGGAAGCCGAGCGCCTGCAACTGCGCATCGAGGTCGCGCTGGCAGCAGGCCTGCCGGCGGTGTACGCCGACAAGGTGATGGTGGAACAGGTGTTGCTGAACCTGGTCAAGAACGCGATCGAAGCGATGCGCGAGATCCCCGCGACCAAGCGCGCGCTGCGCATCGAGGGGCGGCGCACCCTCGATGGCGAAGTGGAACTGCGCGTGCTCGATCGCGGTGCCGGATTGAGTCCGGAACAGCAGGGGCAGGTATTCTCGCCATTCTTCACCACCAAGAGCGATGGCCTGGGCATCGGACTGGCGATCTGCCGTTCGATCATCGAATATCACGAAGGCCGCCTGTTTTTCGAGCCACGCGATGGCGGCGGCAGCGTGTTCGGGTTCACGCTGCCGCTGGCGCAAGGGAGGGCATGAGCCATGGCCGAAAAAGCAACCGTGTTTCTGGTGGACGACAACGATGGTTTTCGCGATTCCACCGCTTGGCTGCTGGAAACCGCTGGCTATGCGGTCCGCCCGTTCCCATCCGGGTCCGAATTCCTGGACGCGTATTCCGCGGCGCGCCATGAGGGCGAACACTGCCTGGTTTCCGACATCCGCATGCCGCAGATGAGCGGGTTGCAGCTGCAGGAAGAACTGCTCCGGCGCGGGATCCGGATTCCACTGGTGTTCGTGACCGCGCACGGGGACGTTCCGCTGGCCGTGGAGGCCATGCGCAAGGGCGCTTCCAACTTCCTCGAAAAGCCCTTCAGTGACGAGGCGCTGACCGAAGCGGTCGAGGTCGCACTGGCGAACGCGCGCAACGGCGGCAGTGGCGGTGCGGCGCTGCTGGCCAAGCTGAGTCCACGCGAGAAGCAGGTGCTCGACCTGGTGGTGGCGAGCAAGCCGAACAAGATCATCGCCGACATCCTCGGCATCAGCATCAAGACGGTGGAACTGCACCGCGCCAACATGATGCACAAGCTGGGGGTGCGCTCGGTTCCCGAGCTGATGAAGGTGGCCTTGAATGGGTAAGCAGCGCTCTGGCGCCGTCGCCGCGCCTGCGGGCGCTTCACTGCGCGGACGCATTCCCTCGCTGCGTGGGTCCCAGGCGGAGGCGCTACGCCAGCTGTTCGCCAGCCAGGTGTGCTGGCCGCTGCAGAGCGAGCGGATGCTGGCACTGGCGCCGCTGCGCAGGCCCGGCGGCGCGGGCGGGGTGTTCGAACTCGACGCAGACGGCACGCGCCTGGCGGTGCGCCTGGACCGCAGCCACGCCAGCACCGGCACATCGCCCCAATGGAGCGACTACAGCGGGCGTTCGCGCCTGCTCGCCTGGAGTCTCGCGCACGAGCAGACCCTGGTGCAGCTGAGCGAAGCCCTTGGGGCACCTTTGCTCCCGGTGGCCGAGCTGACCGAACAGGCGCCGCCGACTGCCAGCGACGATGCGGTGTGGCTGAGCTTCAGCATCGAGGACATGTACGAACCCGAAGCGGGCGCGACCGCCCATTACCAGAGCGGCGAACTGCTCGTGCCGGTGGCATGGCTGACCCGCTTGCTTGGGCGCGCCGAGCCGCTCGATCCGGACAACCCGCAGCCTCCGCTCGCGCTTTGGCGCGACCTGCCCGCCCCCGTCTCGGTGACCTGCCCCGGGCCGCGCCTGACTGCGGCCGATTGGACCGGTCTGCGCCCGGGCGATGTGATCGTGCTGGGCAGCCGCACGCAGCCGCCGCCGCTATACGCAGACACCAACGGGCGCCGCTGGCCGCTGGCCTCCAACCACGATGGCTGCCGGGTCACTGGCCCGATGCAGACCCTACCCACTTTGCTGGAGAGATCCGCCATGACCGAACACGATGACGCAGCCGCCGACGGCGCCACCCCGCAGGATGCCGGTGACGCAGCGACCCGCAGCCTGCCGGTGCTGGTGGAGTTCGAGCTCGGCCGACTGGAACTGACGGTCGGCGAACTGGCGGGGCTGCAACCGGGCTATGTGTTCCCGCTGCCGGCCTTTGTCGAAGGCGCCAACGTCACCATCCGCGCCAACGGGCGGGCCAGCGGACGCGGCGAACTGGTCGCGGTGGGCGACACCCTGGGCGTGCGCCTGGTTTCCTGGAGCTGAGAACCCGACATGGACTTCAGCAACTTCTCGCCCGCCCTGGTTCTCGTCACCGTCGTCGCGCTGGCGCTGGCGCCGTTCGTGGCGGTGATGGTGACCTCGTTCACCAAGATCGTGGTCGTGCTGAGCCTGCTGCGCAATGCGCTGGGCCTGCAGCAGGTGCCGCCGAACGTGGTGATCAACGGCCTGGCGATCGTGCTGTCGATCTACGTGATGTATCCGGTGATCCTGGACACCACCGCGGCGGTGAACGGTCTGCCGCCGGTAACGACCTCGGCCTCCGGAACCCAGGGCGCCACGCTGCCGGCAGCGGGCGCGGGCGCGGCGGCGGCGGCACCGCAGGCGCCTGCGACCGGAACGTCGCAGCAACCGCCCGGCCCGCCACCCTCGCCCACGCGTGCGCCCGACGATCCGGCGCCTGCCTCGCCAGCGGCGGCCGACGCACAGGCGGCCGAAGCCGCCGCACAGGGCGCTGCCCCGGCTGCACCCGCCGCGCCGACCGCGCGTGGACCGCTGTTCGCGAACGTGCAGGGCTCGCCCGACGCGACACCGGTCACGGCATCGCCGGCTCCGGTGCCCGGATCCACCGCCGCACGCACCACGGTGATGGTGCCGGCGCGCACCACGCCGATCAGCCAGCTCTCGCTCACCGGCGGCGGCAAGTTCGACATGAACCGGCTGATGGCCATGGTCGAAGCCGGCAAGGAGCCGCTGCGCAAGTTCCTGATCCAGCATTCCAGCGATGCCGAGCGCGCGTTCTTCCTGCGCAGCGCGCAGCGCCTGCTGCCGCCGGCCTCGCGCGGCGAGATCACGGTCAACGACTTCATCGTGGTCGTGCCCGCATTCACCGTGAGCGAGCTGACGGCCGCGTTCCAGATCGGCTTTTTGATCTATCTGCCGTTCCTGATCATCGACCTGGTGGTGTCCAACATCCTGCTGGCGCTGGGCATGATGATGATGTCGCCGACCACGGTGTCGCTGCCGTTCAAGCTGCTGTTGTTCGTGCTGATCGACGGCTGGGCCAAGCTGGTGCACGGCCTGGTGCTGACGTACGGAACCTGAGGGCTGGCGCATGGAAACCGTACTCGAACTCACCAAGCAGGCGCTGATGCTGACCCTGATCCTGTCGGGGCCGCCGATCGCGGCCGCCGCGCTGGTGGGACTGGCGGTCGCCTTCCTGCAGGCCGCGACCCAGCTCCAGGAGCAGACGTTCGCCTATGCGATCAAGTTCACGGTGATCGTGATCACCCTGTTCGTCACCGGCGCGCTGATCGGCGGAACGCTGTACACCTACGCCGACAAGATCTTCGTCGAATTCCCCGGCCTGATCAGACGCTGATGCCGTTCGACACCGTCGGCGACGTGATGATGGCGCTGGGGCTGACCCTGCCCCGGATCGCCGGCGCGTTCCTGATGCTGCCGTTGCTGACCGCCGAAACCGTGCCGGCGATGGTGCGCAACAGCTTCATGGTGAGCCTGGCAATCGTCGCGCTGCCGATCTCGATGGCCGGAATCCCGGTCGATGCGCTCAACGCGCTGCAATGGGTGCCGGTGGTGCTGAAGGAACTGTTCATCGGCATCTCGATCGGATTCTGTTTCGGCATCGTGTTCTGGGCGATCGGCGCGGTCGGCAATGTGCTCGATACCCAGGTCGGACTGGGCATGGCCGCGGTGTTCGACCCGATCCAGGGCCACCAGACCTCGGTGCACGGCGATTTCCTCTCGCGCGCCGCGATGTGGCTGTTCATGGCCAGCGGCGCGTTCCTGGTGTTCCTGGACCTGCTGCTGTCGAGCTACTCGCTGTGGCCGGTGACCCAGTGGTGGCCGACCCTGCATGCGCAGGGCATGGCGCTGTTCGTCGGCCATTTCAGCTACATGATGACCGCGGTCCTGGTCATGGCCGCGCCGGCGATGGTGCTGCTGCTGATCGTCGACCTGTCGTTCGGACTGGTGAATCGCTATGCGCCGCAGCTCAACGTGTTCGCGCTGACCCTGCCGATCAAGGCCTGGATCGCGACCGGCGTGATCCTGCTGCTGCTCGGCGTTTACGCGGAAATCCTGCTCGATCGCCTCGACACCAATCGCGGCCTGCTGCAGCTCATGCAGAAAGCATTCTCCTGACGCCGCGGCGCGATCAGCCGTCGATGCGCTCGCGGCGTACGCTCTCGGCCCAGTACAGCACCTCGGCCACGGCGTCGAAGAACTCGCTGTCGACGTAGTCGTCTAACCCGACCTTCTCGTTGAGGCCGCGCGCCAGCGGGATGTTCTGCAGGATCGGCACGCCGGCTTCCTCGGCGGCGCGCTTGATCTGCTCGGCCAGGTCGCCCTCGCCCTTGGCCACCACCACCGGCAGGTCGGTGACGCCGAGTTCGTACTGCAGCGCCACCGCGATGTGGGTGGGGTTGGTCACCACCACGCTCGAGCCGCGCACCGCGCTGAGCATGTTCTGCTGGGCCCATTCCTGGTGCAGCTGGCGGCGGCGCGACTTGATGTAGGGATCGCCTTCGTTCTCCTTCACTTCCTGCCGGATGTCGCGCCGGCTCATGCGCAGCTGCTTGGTGTAGGAGAACTTCTGGTACCACACGTCCAGCGCCGACACGAAGAAGAACACCACGATGGTCCACAGGGTGATGCGGGTGAGCGCGTGCCAGATCGCGCTGCCCATCTGCGCAGGCGCGCCATAGGGCAGCAGCAGCAGGTCGGGCATCATCTTCAACAGCACGTACCAGCCGATCCCGATCAGGGCGACGCTCTTGAGGATCGACTTGACCAGTTCGACCAGGTTGTCGAGCGAGAACATCTTCTTGATGCCTTCGACCGGATTGAGCTTGTCCAGGTCGGGGGTGAGCTTCTTCATGGTCGCGATCGGACCGACCTGGAGGAATTCCACGATCAGGCCCAGGAACACGGCCAGGCCCAGCAGTGGAAGGCTGAGCCAGAGCAGGGTCTGGAAGGCGATCGCGGAGGTCTCCAGCAGCGCCTGCCGGAACGGCAGCTGCATCGCCTTGAGGCTCTGGTCGAACAGCTCCTGGAGGCGGGAGTACATGAAGCCCATCAGCAGCCAGCCACCGACCAACCAGCCGAGCGTGAGCACGGTCGCGGTCAGTTCGCGACTCTTGCTGACGTTGCCTTCCTTGCGCGCATCGCGGATGCGTTTGGGGGTAGGTCTTTCGGTCTTGTCCGCGCCCTGGTCCTTCGACGCCATGACCTGGTGCCTCTTGCTCCGTTCCCGCCCGAGGCTAGCATGCGACCGCGCGAGGCTGGCGTCGCCCTTACCTGCGTGAATGGCCCGCATGAATGGGCACGCCGACCTAGGGTTGGCCCGAGGTGGTGGACCCATGCGCGCGGCGCTAGAGTCGGCGTCGTCTCCCTCCAGCCTGTCTGGCACTCACGCCGTCCACGCATGTCCGTCGATACCCGCCTCAACCCGAATCTCGCCAACCTCGACGCGCTCGCCGCGCTCGACCGGCAGGGGCTGGAAGGCCGCCAGACCCAGCTCGAGGGTGGCGTACAGGCGCCTGCCGTCGCGGACGTCGGGCTCGAGGAAGCGCTGCGGTCGCCTGCGGTCGACGACGGCGAACTGGCACTCAACGCGCCCGCCTGGGACGAGCCCGGCCCGCGGCTGCTCGCCACCGGCGATTTCCAGCTGGCCGGCAGCGACCGCGGCCAGGATCTCGACGCCGGCGTCGACAGCATGGTCGCGCCGCTGGCCTGAGCCGTCGGTCCCCTGCCACCCGCCAGCGGCAACATTCCCGTACGCCGCCCCGCGTGAGCTAGCCTGTCGTCCGCCCCTTTCTTGCCGCATCGGCCCGGCGATGCCATGACCAATGCCGCCCCCAGCCCCGAAGCCCTGCGCACCGCCGCCGCGCGGCTGGTCGCCACCCTGGCCGCGCACGACGACGACGAATATCGGCTGACCGTGCTCCGGCGGCTGGCGCGGCGCCTGGGCGAAGACCGCTATCCGCTGTTCCTGCGTCTGCTGACGGTGGTCGCCGAAAGCGACGACGACGCGGCCAAGGCCCTGGTCGCGGGCACTTTCGGTGCCGCATTGCGGCGGATGGACATGCCCGGCGGGGCCTTGAGTTCCTGGGGGGCCACCCGCCTGCCCGAGACCGGCACCCTGGACTTCAACACCCTCTCCGGCCAGTTCTTCGGCGCCACTCCGCGCCGGCTGCTGGGACCGGTCGAGTACCTGACCGTCTGGCACCTGCAGCGCACCCAGCGGATCGTGCTGGGCGCGGACAGTTACCGCGACACGCTGACCAGGCTGATCGAGCTGTTCAACCACAGCGACGAGGCCCGGCTTCTGTACCCGCAGAAGCTGGCCGCTGACGCGGTCAACGAGCTCGAAGGCGCCTATACCCGGGTCACGCGCGATAGCCTGGCGGCGATCGCCGCGGCGTGGCGGGCCGGGAAGTCGCCCGAACAGGTCGCCCAGGCCGCCGCCGTAGCGGCCGCGCCGGACCATCCGTCGGGCTGGCTGGTGCGCGACCTCTGATCCGGCGGCTCTCCGCCGCGGTCGCCACGAACCGGCGCCTGCGCGCTGAGAACAGCGGTCCCGCCCTTGCCGGGCCCGCGCGCTGCGCACAAGATGCAGCCGACCTCAGGGGAGGACAGGCATGCGATGGTTCTGGCTGCTGTGGCTGGCGGTCGCGGTGCTGTGCGGCTGCCGGCGGGAATCGGGCGCCGGGCCTGCGCCGGCTGCCGGCGCGCGCGAGCCGGCCCAGGCCGTGCTGTTGCTCACCCGGCACCTGCACGACAACGATCTGGCTGCATTTGCCCGGGACGCGGTGCCGCCTGCGCTGCACCGGCAGCTCGAGGCAGCCTGGCGCCGGGGTCAGACCCGCTGGCCGCTGGACGAGCTGCCCTTCGACGAGCGCCTGCCGCGACTGCTGGGCGCGCTGGCCGAGCCGGAGGCGGAGGCCCGGCTGCAGCGGGTCTTCGACCGCCAGTTCGCCGGCGAAACCACTGCGCTCAAGGCAGCCGCCACCACTTTGGGTCTGTTCGGCGCCCAGTACGTGCGCCAGGGCAGCGATTTCAGCGCCGGCGAACGCGCGCATTACCTGCAATTCGTGCAGGCGCTCAGCCGATGGGGCGCCTCCGCGCCGCTGGCGGATCCGGTCCGCGCCCGGGCTGCGATTCCGCTACTCGCCGCTGCCGCGCGCGCGACCGGCCTGCGCTCGGAAGCTGATTTCGCCCGCACGGGCATGGACGGCAGCCTGCGCCGGCTGTCCGGGTTCCTGCGCACGCTCAAGCAGGTCCTGGCCGGCTACGGACTGGCGCTTAACGACAGCCTGGCCGCGCTGCAGGCGGAGGTGGTCGAAAGCCGCGGCACCCAGGCAAAGGTGCGGATGCGCTACACCCTGGGCGGCAGCCCGGTGGAAGCGGTGGTCGAGGTCGAGCGCATCGGCGATCGCTGGTACCTCAGCGACTACCTGCGGCACGCGCGCCAGGCGGTGGCGGCGCGTTGAAGCCATGCGGCGCGCCGGTTGCGCGCGCGCAGCGAAGCACAAGCGCCTCGCTGCCATTGCACGACCGCGAGAACCACGCGGAGCTAATTGCTCTTCGATGAGCGGCCCCGCGCGTTGCAGCGGCCGCCGAGGGTTCTCAGGCGGCGCGGCATAATGCCGCCGATGCCCAACCGCCCCCAGCTCCCCGACCAGCCCGGCCTGTTCGGCTCCGCCCCCTCGGGGCCGTCGGCCGAAGAACCGCGCTTCGCGCCGCCGCCGGACATGACCCTGGGCGATGCGATGACCCCGCCGGATGAACGCGAACCGGCGGAGGCTGTGCCGGTGCCGCCGCAGGTGGCCGCCTTGCGCGGGCGCCGGCCGTGGTGGGCCCGGCTGCTGGGTGGCCTGATCTCTCCCTGGCTCACGCTGAAGATCGAACCGCCCGCGCCGCGCGAATACGTCAACCACCGTCCGGTCTGCTATGTACTGGAGGATTACGGGCTGTCCAACGCCCTGATCCTGGACCGCGCCTGCCGCGAGGCCGGCCTGCCCTCGCCGCTGCGGCCGCTGCCCGGCGATCCGCTGGCGCGCAAGCGCGCCTATGTCGCCCTGTCGCGGCGCAACCAGACCATCGCCCAGCTGATGGCGCGCACCCTGACCGGGGAACCGGCAGGCGGCAACAAATCGCATTCGGAGTCGCTCGCGCGGCTGCTGGAAGCGCACCGCGCCGATCCGGCCCTGGATGTGCAACTGGTGCCGGTATCGATCTTCGTCGGCCGCGCGCCGGACAAGAGTTCGGGCTGGTTCTCGGTGCTGTTCTCGGAAAACTGGGCGATCGTCGGGCGCTTCCGCCGGCTGCTGGCGATCCTGCTCAACGGGCGCGACACCCTGGTCCGGTTCGCCCCGCCGGTGGGGCTGCGCGACATCATCGACGAAGGCCTGGATCCCGAGCGCACCGTACGCAAGCTATCGCGCGTGCTGCGCACCCACTTCCACCGCATCCGCGAGGCGGTGATCGGGCCGGACCTGTCCACCCGGCGGCTGTTGATCGACAAGGTGCTCGCGTCGCAGTCGGTCAAGGACGCCATCGCCGACCAGGCGCGCCGCGACAACTCCAAGCCCGAAGCCGCCTGGCGCAAGGCGCATGCGATGGCCTACGAGATCGCCGCCGACTATTCGCATCCGGTGGTGCGCTCGGCCAGCTTCCTGCTGACCAGCGTGTGGAACCGCATCTACCGCGGCGTGCTGGTGCATCACCTGGACGAGCTCAAGGCGGTCGCGCCGGGCAATGAAATCGTCTACGTGCCCAGCCATCGCAGCCACATGGATTACCTGCTGCTGAGCTATCTGCTCTACACCAAGGGCATCGTGCCGCCGCATATCGTGGCCGGGATCAATCTCGACCTGCCGGTGCTCGGCAGCTTCCTGCGCCGCGGCGGCGCCTTCTACATCCGCCGCTCGATCCGCGGCAGCGCGCTGTACTCCACGGTGCTGGCCGAATACGTCGCCCAGCTGGTCGCCGGCGGCTATTCGCTGGAATACTTCATCGAAGGCGGGCGCTCGCGCACCGGCCGCCTGCTGCAGCCCAAGGGCGGCATGCTGGCGATGACCGTGCGTGCATTCCTGCGCCAGCCCACGCGTCCGGTGCTGTTCCAGCCGGTGTACATCGGCTATGAAAAGCTGATGGAAGGCGACAGCTACTCCGACGAGCTCACCGGCAAACCCAAGCAGAAGGAATCGATCTGGCAGCTGCTCGCCGGCATACCCCGGGTACTGCGCCGGAACTACGGCCAGGTGGTGGTGAATTTCGGCGAAGCCATCCCGCTGGGCGAAGTGCTGGCCGAGCTGGCGCCCGAATGGGACGGCCAGCCGGTCGCCGACGACGACCGCCCGCAGTGGCTGTCCAACACCATCGACGCGCTGGCGCAGAAGATCCAGGTCAACGTCAACCGGGCCGCGGACGTCAATCCGATCAATCTGCTCGCCCTGGCCCTGCTGTCCACGCCCAAGCATGCGATGGGCGAGGCCGACCTGCTCGCGCAAATCGCGCTGTCCAAGACCCTGCTCCAGGAAGTGCCCTATTCCGGACGCGTCACCGTCACCCCGCACACGCCGGAGCAGATCGTTGCCCATGGCGAGGAAATCGCGGTGCTGCAGCGCACCCCGCATCCGCTCGGCGACGTACTCAGCGTCGACGACGACAACGCAGTGCTACTGAGCTATTTCCGCAACAACGTGCTGCACCTGTTCACGGCGTCGGCCTGGATCGCCTGCTGCTTCCTGCACAACCGGCGGATGTCGCGCCACACCCTGCAGCGCCTGGGCCGCAATCTCTATCCGTTCCTGCACGCCGAGCTGTTCCTGCCCTGGGACGAGGACGGTTTCGCCGATCGGATCGAACGCACGATCCAGGTGTTCGTGCGCGAAGGCCTGCTGGAAGAAGTCAGCCATGACGACGGCGGCATCCTCGGCCGCAACGCCGGACAGAGCGACGAGGTCTTCCGTCTGCGCGGGCTGGGCCATCCGTTGCAGCAGGCGTTCGAGCGCTATTACATCGCCATTTCGGTGCTGGCCAAGAATGGCCCCGGCACGCTCGGCGCCGGCGAGCTGGAAAGCCTGTGCCAGCTGGCCGCGCAGCGTCTGAGCCTGCTCTACGCCGAGGCCGCGCCGGAGTTCTTCGACAAGGCGCTGTTCCGCGGCTTCATCCAGAAGCTGCGCGAACTGCGGCTGGTATGGCCCAACGAGGACAGCAAGCTGGTGTTCGACCAGCGCCTGGATACGCTGGCCAAGGATGCCAAGGTGATCCTGGGCCGCGAACTTCGGCACACGATCGAAAAAGTGAGCCCCGAACTGGCGCGCCGCGAGCCCGAACCCGGCGCGCTACCCGAATAAGCCGGCCACCGCGCCGCCGCGGTCGCGCAAGGGCGCGCTGCGCTAACCTCGAGCGCGTACGCGCCCGCCGATGCCCAAGGAAGAGCACGTGTCCGCCATTCAAACGATCGCCGCCGATTCCACGCGACCCGCGCCGGAACCGGTCTGGCTCGAGGTTCCGAAGCTCGCGGCGATGTTGCTGTGGCGGCACTGGCCGGCACTGCTGTTCTGGTTCTTCGCCCAGCGTGTGGCCTACGGCCTGCTGATGGACCTCGCGATCCGTCTGGCCGAGCGCAGCGCGCTGCTGTCGTACGCGGCGATCGCATTGCTGATCGTGACCCAGCTGGTCGCCACCATCGGCATGTTCCTGGCGCTGCGGCCATCGTTGTCGCTGCCGGCGCCGGGCGCCGCTTCCGTACGCCCGATCGAACCCTGGCTGACGGCGCTGGCGGTGGCGCTGCTGCCGTTCTTCGCCTACTACGCGGGCTGGGGGCTGCTGGATGGCATCAAGCGCGACTTCCGGATCTCTTATTCGCTGAGCGTGTCGTTCGAGAACCGCGAGAATCTGAACGACATCCTGAGCCTGAAAGGATTGTGGTTGGCCCTGCTGGTGGCATGGGCGGTGAGGGAAATCGCCAAACGCCGGATGGCGGCCACCGGACATGGCGCGTGGTCCGTCGTCACCACCTTGTGCGAGGCCTACTGGGTCTTCGTCGGGGTCGCCGCGATCAGCAGCGCGATGGCCTGGGTCCTCGACTGGTGGCACGCGCGTGCGGTGTACTTTGCGGTGGCGGCGTGGTGGCAGAACCCGTTCGTCGGGCTGGTCTCGCTGGAGCCGCTCAAGCGGGCGGTGGATCCAGTCTGGGATCTGATTTCAACCGCAGCAGGTGCGGTGGCCATGCCGCTGGTCTGGCTGGCGATCACCGCGCTGATCTACGGCCTGGATTTGCGCCGCCGGCAGCGGCTGGATCGCGCCGACGCCCGTCTGCGTTATGCGGTGCATCGCTACCGGCGGCTGTCGTTCGCCTGGCACCTGCTGGCCGACAAGATGAGCGCCGGATGGAGCAGCAAGGGCGTGCCGCTGGTCAACAGCCTGCGGCTGGTGCTGCGCGCCGGTCTGCCGGCACTGCTGACCCTGTGCCTGTGCTGGCAGCTGCTCGCGTTCGTCGATGCCGTGGCCTGGTTTGGGGTGGTGAAGCTGGTGGGGGCGCACAGCAAGCCGGAACAGGAGGTGCTCTACCAGCCGTTCGCGCTGCTGTTCAGCACGCCACTGGCGCTGCGTGCGGGCCTGTTCACGGAACTGTTGCGGGTGGTGCTGCTGGCAGCGACCTTCAGTTGCGCGATGTCGCGCCTTGCTGCAACAGGCGCGACGCGCCGAGCTTGAAGCGCACGTAGCTGCCCGGCGGCGTGGTCCGGTAAGGGTCGACGACGATCTCGCCGTACAGACCCTGCGCCGCCAGTTGGCGTGGGACCAGGAACATGTGGAAGAACCGGAACGGACGGGTCGGCCGCGCCTTGACCGGCAGGACATCGGCGCCGGCACGCGAGCCGCAGCCGGTTTCCAGTCCAAGCGCCCTGGCGACCCGGCTCTTGGTTTTCCAGGCGATCGAGCCGTCGCTGGGGAACGCGACGTCCACGCCCCAGGGCGGGCCGCCCCAGACCCGGCCGCGGGCGTCGCTCAGGCGTCCCCGGCACCGGTCGAGCGTCCCGGCATCCACGCCCTTGCCTGGAATGACCTCGTACACCAGCAGCAGCAACGAGGCGTCGGCATGCACATAGCCGCCGGCGACCTTGCCGACCGCGTCGTCCCGCAGGACCTCCACCAGGCGCCAGCGCGAGCCCTGGTAGTTGGTCCAGCCTTGCGCGCGACCTTCGACCGGATGGCTGTAGCCGCGACGTCCCCACTCGTGCTGGGCGCTGCGGTAGGGCAGCACGAAGGCAAGCACGCCCATGACCACCGCGCCCGCCAGCCACCAGCGGTTGCGTCGCGCCCAGCCGGCGACGGGAGCGCCGGGGCCCTGGATCGGCGGCGCGTTCATCGCAGGTCGATCACCGGCTGGGCTTCCGCCTGCAGCTTGCGTGCCGCGGCGGCATCCAGCCCCAGGTCGATGTCGACCAGATGGTCCATGCCTTCCGGATAGCCGCCGACCGCGCCCCAGTGGAACTGCAGGCGCGCGCCCTCCAGGCGGTCGGGGGGTACATCGAAGAAATAGGCGCCACTCGCCGGCAGTGCCGTGGCCAGCTGCTTCTGGCTCAGGTTGAATTCGTCGATGTCCGGGCGGTCCGGCCCACTGGCGACATAGAGCAATCCGTCGCGCGTGCGCAGCTGCGCGTTGATGGTGCCCGGGGCGGACAGGGCCTCGACTTCCATCAGCGCCGACATCCAGATCCCGTCCGGCTTCAGGATGCGCGGGGCGGTCTCGAACAACCCCGGCGCCACCTGGTAGCCGCGTGCAAGCTTGACCCGTTTCACGGTGACCGCGAAATTGCGCGCCACCACCCTGACCCCGACATCGCCCTGCACCGGGATCGGCGCGATCTTCTGCTCGTAGCCTGGCTCGGCCTTGCGCAGCAGTACGATCGCCGCCAGCACCGCGACCGTCGCGATCACCAGGGACCAGTGCACCGGCAGGCGACGCCGCTGCCCGGTTCCACCCGCGTTGGCGGCGCTAGCATTCATGCCTGCCCCGCCGCGGTGCACGACCCGCGGGCCGGCAGCACCAGTTTCGCGGCCGGCCCGTCCTGCACCCACATCGCCTCGCCAGACAGATAGGTCCGCGGCTCGAATCTGCGCCTGTACACGCCCCAGGTGACCGGTTGCCTGGGCGCCGCCGCTCCGGGCAGCTCCCACACCAGGTCGACGGTGCCCGGCAGGCGCGGTTGCAGCTGCACGAAGTAGCTGTGGTCGTCGGCGCGCTGGCTCGAAGCGGCCCGCTGTTCGCCCGTGCGTCCATCCGGCAGCCAGACCACATCCTGGCCGAGGTAGCGCGACCCATCGCGTTCGGTGAGGTTTTCCGCACGTACCCGCAGCACCAGGTAACGCTTGTCCGCATCCGGGCTCTGTCTGCCTGGCTTTTGCGCCGTGGTCCAGGCGCATAGCGGCGTGATCAGCAGCGCGCCGCTCCCGGCCTGCTGGCCGGCACCGAACACGGGCCAGTCCTTGTGCGACTCCGCCTTGCGGAAGCCGCCCAGTGCCGCCGTCGCCAGCAGCGCAAGCATCGCGACGACGATCAATGCACGCACCCAGGGGTGGCGCAGGGTCCCGGCGATATCCTTATCGGGCGACGACATGCGGCGGAGCATACACAGCCCGCGCACGGGTCTGCCAATCAGGCGTCCAGGTCGGGGATGAGCGCGCTCTCCAGCCGCGCGATCGCATCCTTCAGCTGCAGCTTGCGCTTCTTCAGCCGCTTCACCGCCAGGTCATCGGCCTCGATGCCGGCCTGCAGCCGCGCGATCGCCACATCCAGGTCGCGGTGTTCGAGCTTGAGCTCGACCAGGCGTTGGCTGATGCGTGACTGCTCGGCGGGGTCGCTGTGCATCTGGCGACTTTAACGCGGCCAGGCGCCCCGCGCCGCATCCGGCGCGGCCGTTAAACTAGTCGGCCAATGCACGCCGTCCTGCCCCTCGCCGAACCCGCACCGCTTGCCCAGCGCGACAAGCGCGAAGCCGACAAGCTCGCCAAGCGCCTGCGCCACCAGGTCGGCCGCGCGATCGCCGATTTCGGCATGATCGAGGACGGCGACAAGGTCATGGTCTGCCTGTCCGGCGGCAAGGACAGCTACACGATGCTCGACATCCTGCTGCAGCTGCAGCGCAAGGCACCGGTCGCGTTCTCGATCACCGCGGTGAACCTGGACCAGAAGCAGCCGGAGTTTCCCGAACACGTGCTGCCGCAGTACCTCGAATCGATCGGCGTGGATTACCGGATCCTCGAACAGGACACCTATTCGGTGGTGACCCGGGTCGTGCCCGAGGGCAAGACCCTGTGTTCGCTGTGTTCGCGGCTGCGGCGCGGCGCGCTGTACGCGTACGCGGAAGCGGAAGGCTTCACCAAGATCGCACTGGGCCATCATCGGGACGACTTGGTCAACACCTTCTTCCTCAACCTGTTCTTCCACGCCAAGCTCAGCGGCATGCCGCCCAAGCTGCTCTCGGACGACGGCAAGCACGTCGTGATCCGGCCGCTGACCTACGTGCGCGAAAGCGATATCGAGGCGTATGCGCAGGCCAGGCGCTTCCCGATCATCCCGTGCAACCTGTGCGGCTCGCAGGAGAACCTGCAGCGCAAGCAGGTCAAGCGCATGCTCGAGCAATGGGAGCGCGACACGCCCGGACGGATCGAGAACATGGCGCGCGCGCTGGGCGACATCCGCCCCTCGCAGCTGAGCGATCCGAAGCTGTTCGACTTCCGCATCCTGGGCAGGCGCGGCGATACCCCGCCGCCGGATGCACACGCCTGGCTGGCCGGCGCGCCGCAGGACAGCACGGAAGACTGAACCTCCAGCATGTCCCCAGCTCTCTTCCTTCCTGCGCAAGCAGGAACTCCTAGGCACTGCGCCCGTTTCGGGCTGCACCGCTCAACCACGCCTGGCTTGCTGCCCGCGCTGCACGCAGCGTCGTCCTGATCGCGGCAACCGATCCGAATATCGCAACCACACCCACAATCACGGATTCCCCGGAGCTCCATGTTCTTTCGCAACCTCACCCTGTTCCGTTTTCCCGGCTCGCTGGACTTCGCCGACCTCGACGCCCGGCTGGCCGAGCATGTGCTCAAGCCGGTAGGCGGTCTGGAGCTGTCCTCGCGCGGTTTCGTCTCGCCATTCGGACGCGACGCCGAAGCCCTCTCGCATCGGATCGGCGACGCCATCTGGCTCACCGTCGGCGGCGAGGACAAGCTGCTGCCGGCGGCGGTGGTCAACGACCTGCTGCAGAAGAAGCTGGCCGAACTCGAGGAGAAGGAGGGCCGCAGGCTCGGCAGCCGCGCGCGCAAGCGGCTCAAGGAGGACCTGGTGCACGAGCTGCTGCCGCGCGCTTTCGTGCGCCCCACCCGGACCGACGCCATGCTCGATCTCGAACACGGCCTATGCATCGTGGACGCGTCCTCGCGCAAGGCCGCCGAAGCCGTGGTCAGCGAGATCCGCAACGCGCTGGGCAGCTTTCCGGCGCTGCCGCTCAATGCGGAGGTCGCGCCGCGCGCGGTGCTGACCGGCTGGATCGCCGGCGATCCGCTGCCGGGCGGGTTGTCGCTGGGCGACGAATGCGAATTGCGCGATGCGGCCGACGGCGGCGCGGTGGTCAAGTGCCAGCGCCAGGAACTGCAGGGCGACGAGATCGCCAAGCACCTGGAGTCGGGCAAGCAGGTCGCGCGCCTTGCCCTGACCCTGGACGATCATCTTTCGTTCGTGCTCGGCGAGGACCTGGTCGTGCGCAAGCTGAAGTTCCTCGACGGCGCGGTCGATCAGCTCGAGTCGGGCGAACGCGAGGACGTGCGTGCCGAACTCGATGCGCGCTTCGCCCTGATGTCGGCTGAACTCAAGCGCCTGTTCGAGGTACTCGAACCCGCGCTCAGGCTCAGCAAGGCCGAATGATACCGGTCGGGCCGCCGTGCCCGATGTGCGCGGTGCCATTCGATTTCATTGCAACCTCGTCCGCGCGGCGATCGGCGACGCCCATCCGCAGCTAATGCTGGTCGCGCTGAAGCGGCGCTCCTACACTGAGTGCCATGTCACGCATGCTTCGTCTGTTCGCGCCCAAATCCGTCGCCGTCAAGCCGCAGCTTTTGCGCGAAGCGGTTCCGTTCGTGCTCGAGGACGGTCGCCGCATCGACGTATTGCGGGTGCGCGATCCACGTGCGAAACGGCTGAAGCTTTCGGTGGACGAACGCGGCGCGCGCCTGACCCTGCCGTGGCGGGCCAGCCTGGTGTCGGGCGAGCGCTTCCTGTACGAACATCGCAGCTGGCTGACCGCGCAGTTCGCCGGATTCACGCAACCCGGGATCGAACCGCTGGCGCCGGGCATCACCGCCGCGCTGCCGCTGCACGGCGCGATGTTGCCGCTGCGCTGGACCGAAGGCCGGGTGCATCGCGCGGGAGTGGACGAGTCCGGTGCGTGGTTCGAAACCCCGGTCCGCGCCAGCGCCGCCGCGAGCGCGCGTGCGCTGCGCGACTTCTACGAGGCGCAGGGGCGGGCCGCGCTCGGCCGCTGGATGCCCCAGTACCTGGCCGCGCTACCGCGGCCACCTGCGCGGATCGTATTCAAGCGCACCTCTTCGCAATGGGGCTCGCTGGCACCGGATGCGACCCTCGCACTGGACCTGTCGCTGGTGCTGGCGCGGCCATCGGCGTTCGAATACGTGCTGGTGCACGAGCTGTGCCATCTGATCCGCGCCGACCATTCGCGTGCGTTCTGGCGCGAGGTGGAAGCGCGGTTCCCCGCGTGGCGCGACGAACGGGATTACTTCCACGCGGAAGGCCGGCGTCTCAAGGCGATGCTGCGAGTCCTGGTCGGCTGACCGGCGCAGTTGCGGTGGCGCAAGCCGGTCAAGGCGCGGCGTGGAAGAAGTCCCCGATTGCCGCGGCAACCTCGGCCGGATGCTCCATGTGCAGATGGTGGCTGCCCGACAGCACGATCATCTCGCCGCGCGGCAACAGGGCCGCGTGTTCGCTGCGGCGCGGCTCGGGCAGGTAGGGCTGCGGCGGATCGGCGTAGATCACGCGCGTGGGGCATTCGATGCCCGCGATCAGCGCGCGAACCTGTTCCTCGGTCATGCGCACCATGGTGGGTAGGGTCAGGCGCGGATCGCTGCTCCATTCCCAGCCGCCGGTCTCTACCTTGCGCACACCGCGTTCCACCAGCAGGCGTGCAGCGTCCTCGCCGACCTGGACCACGTTGCCGTTGACCCGGGCGCGGATCGCCGGTTCCAGATCGGCGAAAGTGCGCAGCCGTTTGCCGCCAAGCGCGCGGGTCGCGGCCACCGCATCGCGCAGGCGCGGCACCGTGTTCTCCACCGATTCGGGCAGCGCGCCGAGCGCCTCGATCGCGAGCAGGCGCGCGATCCGCTGCGGGCACGCGGCCGCCAGCAGGCTAGCGATGCCGGCGCCCATCGAATGCCCGAGCAGGGCGAAACGCTCCCAGCCGAGCGCGTCGGCCACGTCGAGCACGTTGTGCATGGCCAGGGCGAACGAATAGTCCGCGCCCGGCGGCAGGTGCGCGCTGTGCCCGTGCCCGGGCAGGTCGATCGCGACCAGATCGATGCCGGGCAGGTGCGGGGCCAGCGGCACGAAGCTGGCCGCGTTGTCGAGCCAGCCGTGCAGCGCCAGCACGCGCGGCATGCCCGACTCGCCCCAGCGCAGCGCGGCGATCCGGCCCAGTGCGATGTCGATCGCGGTTTCGCGTCCCTGGCTCATCGGTGCTCCGGCGCTGGCCAAGTTGCGAACTCGCGTCGCGCCAGATCCGCCAGGGCGTTGGCATGGGACGGGGCGTCGTTGAGGCACGGGATGTAGCGCAGTGCCTGGCCGCCGGCGGCGGTGAACGCGGCCGCGTTCTGCATCGCGATCTCCTCCAGCGTTTCCAGGCAGTCGACAGCAAAGCCCGGGCAGGCGACATCCACCGTGCCAACGCCCTGCGCGCCGAGTGCCTGCAGGGTCTGCATGGTGTAGGGCTGCAGCCAGCGCTCGCGGCCGAAGCGCGATTGGTAGGTCAGCAACACCTCCTCGCGGGCCATGTCCAGGGCCTGCGCGATCGCCGCGGTGCTGGCCTCGCACTGGCGCGCATACGGGTCGCCGCCATCGACGACCCGCTGTGGAATGCCATGGAAGGACAACATCAGGCGATCGCCGCGTCCGTGTGCCGCCCAGTGCGCACGGATCGAGCCGGCGACGGCGGCGACCCAGCCCGGATCGAGGTGGTAGTCGTCCAGCATCCGGACTGCGCCGTCCGACGGGCCGCGCGCCACCACGTCGCCGACCGAGGCCGTGGTGGTGGTCGAGTACTGCGGATACAGCGGCAGCACCAGCATTCGCGCGATGCCTTGGGCGCGCAGCGCCTCCAGCGTCGTGGCCAGTGACGGCGCGCCGTAGCGCATGGCATGCACCACCCGCACCCCGGGCAGCAACGGCTGCACCGCCTCGGCCAGCCGCCGGGTCAGCACGCCCAGCGGCGAGCCGTCATCCATCCAGATCTCCGCGTACTTGGCCGCCACCGGTTTGCAGCGCAGCGGCAGGATCAGCCCACGCAGCAACGGCTGCCACAGCAGCGGTGGAATCTGGACCACGCGGCGGTCGGACAGGAATTCGGCGAGGTAGCGGCGCACCGCAGCGGGCGTGGGCGCATCGGGCGTGCCCAGGTTGACGAGGATGAGCGCCGTGCGTAGTTCGGCGGCGGGACTGCGGGCGACATCGGCTGGCATGCCCATAGTCTGGCAGGCCTGTGGGAGCGGCCTTGGCCGCGAATGCCTTGGCCTTTCCTTCCGAACCATCCGAAACCGCATTCGCCGCTGAAGGCGCTCCCACTGGAAACGGTCGGCTTATTGCCGATTCACCCGCGCGGGACTAGATTGCGCTTGAGCTTCCCCCCGTAACGCATTGAACTTCGGAGAGTCACCATGCCCGGCCTGCCCCGCGCCCGTCGCCCCCTGTTCCGCGCCGTGGTCTGCGCCTGCCTGATAGGCGCCAGTGCGCTGGCCTGGGCCGGTCGTGACGAGGATGCGCGTGCCCAGAACGCCATCCGGGTCATGACCGACATCCAGGCGATCCCGGAATCGGCGATTCCCGACAAGCTGCTCGACGAAGCCAAGGCGATCGTGGTGGTGCCCGACACGATCAAGGCGGGGTTGGTATTCGGCGGCCGCCGCGGCCACGGCCTGATGTCGGTGAAGACGCCCGAGGGCACCTGGTCCAATCCGGTGTTCGTCAAGCTCACCGGCGGCAGCATCGGCCTGCAGGCGGGCGTGCAGTCCTCCGACGTCGTCCTGGCCTTCCGCAGCGACCGCGGGCTGGAATCCATCGTCAACGGCAAGTTCACCCTCGGCGCCGATGCCGGTGTCGCGGCCGGGCCGATGGGCCGCAACGCCGCCACCGCCACCGACGGTGAGTTCAAGGCCGAGATCTGGTCGTGGTCGCGCGCACGCGGCCTGTTCGCCGGCGTGGCGCTGGATGGCGCCGTGCTCTCGATCGACGACGCCGCCAACGAAGCGGTCTACGGACGCGATACCACGCCGCGCATGGTGTTCGAGGGGCGCACCCAAGGTCAGCCCTCGAGCGCCGTGGTCGATTTCCGCGATCTGCTCGAAGAGGCCACCGCCACCGCGCGCGCGCGCCGCGGCACCGAGGGCGTGATCGCGCAGGGGCGCGCACCGGGTTCGGCGGCCTCCGTACCGCCAGCGGCCGCCAGTCCGGCGCAGGCCCAAGGCACGGTCGAGGGCGCCGCTGAAACCAGCCCGCAGCCGTTCGAGACAGTCGACAACCCCGCGCAGGTGGAAACGCTGCCCGCCACGCCCTGAGCCCGTGACGGCGCCGGACATCGACACCGCACCGCAACAAGTCGTGCGCTATCCTGTCGTCTTTCCCACTTCCAGGTAATCCTCATGGGCGGTTTGAGCATCTGGCACTGGCTGATCGTGCTGGTGATCGTGGTGCTGGTGTTCGGCACCAAGCGCCTGAAGAACGTCGGCAAGGACGTGGGCGAGGCGGTGAAGGGGTTCAAGCAGGGCATGTCGGACGACAAGCCGTCGGGCGAACTCAGCGACCAGTCGCAGCAGCACGAAGGCGAAGGCACCGTGTCCGGCAAACCACGCCAGGACGACACCATCTCGCGTTGATACCGCCGCAGGCGGTCCGTTCCCATGTTTGACATCGGCTTCAGCGAACTGCTGATCATCGCGGTCGTGGCCCTGGTGGTGCTCGGCCCCGAGCGCCTGCCCAAGGCCGCGCGCTTCGCCGGACTGTGGGTGCGGCGCGCGCGTGCGCAGTGGTATTCGGTCAAGTCCGAGCTCGAGCGCGACCTGGCCGCCGAGGAGCTGCGCAAGAGCCTGCACGACACCGAGGAAGCGATGCGCGGCTTCGGGGATTCGGTGCGCCGCACCGGCAGCGACGTGGAGCGGGAATTCGATGCGGTGCGCGACCAGGTGACGGCCACGGGCACGCCCCAGACAGAAGCCTTCCACCCAGAAGCACCCATTCCGGCGCCGATGCCTGCCGATGCCGACGCGCCAGCGGATCCCACCGAACGCGTCCCCCGACAAGCCCAGGATGATCGCGATGACGCCCGCTGATCGCGACCGGGCCGGGGAGTCCGTGGCCGAGGACCTGGCCGAGAGCAGCCTGCTCGAACACCTGCTCGAACTGCGCGTGCGCCTGATGCGCTCGGTCATTGCGATCGTGGTGGTGCTCGTCGCGCTGATGCCGTTCGTGCGCACGCTCTACGACCGGATCGCGCTGCCGCTGGTGAGCAATCTGCCCGCGGGCCAGGTGGCGAAGATGATCGCCAGCGAGCCCACCTCCGGCTTCTTCGCACCGATCAAGCTGGCGTTCTGCGCCGCGGTGTTCGTGTGTGCGCCGTGGCTGCTGTACCAGGCCTGGGGCTTCGTGGCGCCGGGCCTGTACCGGCGCGAAAAGCGCCTGGCCATGCCGCTGTTGGTATCGGCCGTGCTGCTGTTCTACGCCGGCTGCCTGTTCGCCTATTTCGTGGTGCTGCCCTCGGTGTTCCACGCCTTGACGATGTTCACCCCCGAGGTGGTCACCATCGCCCCGGACCCTGGCAAGTACCTCGACTTCGTGCTGGTGTTGTTCCTGGCCTTCGGCGCCTGCTTCGAACTGCCGGTGGCGCTGGTGATCCTGGTCCAGCTGGGCTGGGTCACGCCGGCGCAGCTGCGCGAATGGCGCGGCTACGCGGTGGTGGGCATCTTCGTCATCGCCGCGCTGATCACCCCGCCCGATGCGATTTCCATGCTGCTGCTGGCGGTGCCGATGTGCCTGCTGTACGAGGCCGGGATCCTGGCCTCGCGCCTGCTGGCGCCGAAGACGGTCGCGGCGGACTGATCGCTGCGCGGGTCGGTCCCGAGCGGCCGACGCGCGAGGGACCTGCGTCGGGGACGTCGCCCCGACCTACGCTTCCACGATGCTGTCGCGGCTGCTGGGTGCCGAAACATCCGAGCCGGCGATCAGCTGCTTCCATGCGAAATACATCGCCCCGGTCACCACCGGCATGAGCACGGCCATCATCAGGATCTGCACCACGAACAGCATCGCGGTTTCGCCCGCGATCAGGCGCACGATAAAGCCGACGATCTGCACCGCGATCGTGATCGCGATCGCCGCGATCACCAGCAGCACGAAGAACAGGACGATCGCGCCGAGGTTGGCCATGCAGGCGCGGAAGCTGCGCTTCATCGCCTCGATCGCGCCGATGTCGCTGAACATCATGTCCGGGATCGCGGTGAAGGTGAAAAAGCCGGCGACGATGCCCACGGCGATCACGACCAGCAGCCACAGGAACAGCCGGCCCATCGGGATGCCCGCGAACAGCGACGGATCCGGCTTCGTCTGGCCCTGGGCCTGCTCGACCGCGCTCACCAGCGACTGCAGATGGGTTGGCCCGACCACTACGAACAGCAGCAGCACCGCCAGCAGGCCCGCTGCGATCTGCGGCAGCAGGGTCGCCCACAGGCGCCCGGTCTTGCCGTCCTGCACGCCGCGCAGCAGGTGTCCGGGGTTGGCGCTGCGGCCCTGGTCGACCTCGCGCGCGGCCCAGATCATGCCGGCGACCAGCAGCGGCCCCAGCAGCATCATGATCAGCTGCTCGATCAGCAGCAGCGCCGGGCTGGACATGGCCGCGAATCCCAAGGCGACCGCGATCAGGCCGAACAGCGCGCCCAGCAGCCCCAGCCCGAATGGCGAACGCCGCAGCAGCCCGAATCCGCCCATCAGCCATTCCGCACCGGCCGAAGGCCGCACCTTGCGCATCTGTACCATCTCGTTCCTTCCGAGGTCCGGTTGAAGTCGAATCAGCCGGCCAGCGCGTGCGCATGCCGCACGAAGCGCCGCAGCACACGCCGCGCATGCGGCGTTGCGCCGATCTTACGCGATAGCTCGCGCGCGCATCGGCCCTCGCCGGCCAGCGCCTCGCGCCGCGCGTGCACATAGCCGCGCATGTGCGTGGTGCTGAATTCGGGATGGAACTGCACGCCCCAGGCATGCCCGCCCCAACGGAACGCATGACAGGGGTCCTGTTCCGAGGTGGCCAGGACGGTGGCCTGGGGCGGCGGCCGCAGTACGGTCTGCAGGTGCGTGGTCTGCGCGCGCAGGCGGGCGGGCAGGCCAGCAAACAGCGGGTCGTCCGTGGCCGACGCGTCCAGCGCGATCTCCACCGTGCCCATCTCGCGTCCGGCCGGGTTGTCGCCCACCTCCCCGCCCAGCGCATGCGCCAGCAGCTGGTGTCCGTAGCAGATGCCGAACACCGGCATGCCCGCATGCACGGCGTCGCGCAGCCACTGCGCGCTGCGCTCGCTCCAGTCGTGACGTTCGGTCACCATCGCGGCCGAGCCGGTGACGATGACCCCGGCGAAACCCGCCACCGACGGCAGGCCTTCGCCGCCGCCGCCGGCCACGTCGACCACAACGGCTTCGTCGCGCGGTATCCCTGCGGCTACTCGGATCCAGTGGGGGAAGCGGCCATGGCGGCGCATCGAGGCGACCGGCTGTCCGGTTTCGACGATCAAAAGCGGTGACCGCACGCGTGAGCCCTTGAAATCCGGCCGAAAGCAGCCGCCTCCGTATACTAGCGGGCCTTTGCGCAGGCGCTTGCGACGCATGGCCGGATCCACGTTCCAGGGCATCACTTTCCAAGACCTCATCCTCAAGCTCAACGCGTACTGGGCGGCGCAGGGCTGCGTGCTGATCCAGCCGCTGGACCTGGAAGTCGGCGCCGGCACCTTCCACCCCGCCACCTTCCTGCGCGCGCTCGGCCCAGAGCCGTGGAACGCGGCCTACGTGCAGCCCTGCCGCCGCCCCACCGACGGCCGCTACGGCGAGAACCCCAACCGCCTGCAGCGCTATTACCAGTACCAGGTGGCGATGAAGCCCAATCCCGACAACATCGTCGAGCTGTACTTCGACTCGTTGAAGGCGCTGGGCATCGATCCGCAGGTGCACGACCTGCGCCTGGTCGAGGACAACTGGGAATCGCCCACGCTCGGCGCCTGGGGGCTGGGCTGGGAGGTGTGGTTGAACGGGATGGAAGTCACCCAGTTCACCTACTTCCAACAGGCCGGCGGCCTCGAGTGCCGGCCGGTGCTGGGCGAGATCACCTATGGCCTCGAACGCCTGTGCATGTACCTGCAGAACGTGGACAACGTCTTCGACCTGGTCTGGACCCACGGCCCGGACGGTACGCCGGTGACCTATCGCGACGTCTACCACCAGAACGAGGTGGAGCAGAGCGCGTACAACTTCGAACACGCGGACGTGGCCGAACTGTTCCACCGCTTCGACGCCTGCGAAGCCGAGGCGCTGAAGCTGGTCGGACTGGGCCTGCCGCTGCCGGCCTACGACCAGGTGTGCAAGGCCAGCCACAGCTTCAACCTGCTCGATGCGCGCCGCGCGATCAGCGTGACCGAACGCCAGCGCTACATCCTGCGCGTACGCAAACTCGCGCAGGCAGTGGCGGAGGCCTACCACGCGCAGCGCGAGAAGCTCGGCTTCCCCGGCCTGAAGCGCGCCCCGCAGGAGGCCGCATGAGCATGCAGCCGCTGCTGATCGAACTGGGCACCGAAGAGCTCCCGGTCAAGGCCCTGCCCGGCCTGGCGCAGGCGCTGTTCGATGGCGTGCTCGAGGGACTGGGCAAGCGCGGCATCGGCTTCGAACGCGGCAATGCCAAACCGCTGTACAGCCCGCGCCGGCTGGCGGTGATGCTGCCGGGCGTCGCGACCGAGCAGCCGGAGCAGGCCTCCGAAGTCCCGGGTCCCTACCTCAACATCGCGCTCGATGCCGACGGGCAGCCAACCAAGGCCCTGCAGGGCTTCGCCGCCAAGGCCGGCGTCGACTGGACCCGGCTCGACCGCGTCACCGACGCCAAGGGCGAGCGCTTCGTGCACCGCTCGGTGCAGGCCGGAGCCAGCACCGCCAGCCTGCTGCCGGAGCTGCTGCGCGAAGCGGTGGCCTCGATGCCGATCCCCAAGCCGATGCGCTGGGGCGACCACGATTACGCGTTCGCGCGCCCGGTGCACTGGCTGGTCATGCTGCTGGGTCGCGACGTGGTCGAAGGCGGTCTGTTCGGCGTCAGCGCCGACCGCATGAGCCGCGGCCACCGCTTCCTGCACGACAAGACCGTGTGGGTGTCCGCGGCCGGCGATTACGTCGACGCGCTGCGTGCGGCCAAGGTGCTGGTCGATCCGGACGAACGGCGCACGCGCATCGAGCACCAGGTGCACGCGGCGGCGCAGACGGTCGGCGGCGTCGCCCGCGTCGACGCCGGCAACCTCGAACAGGTCAACTGTCTGGTGGAATGGCCGAGCGCGGTGACCTGCTCGTTCGAAAGCGACTTCCTGGCCGTACCGCAGGAAGCGCTGATCGCCACCATGGAGACCAACCAGAAATTTTTCCCGGTGCTCAGCGACAGCGGCCGCCTGACCGCGCATTTCATCGGCATCGCCAACATCGAGTCGAAGGACGTGGCCGCGGTGCGCCAGGGCTACGAACGCGTGATCCGCCCGCGCTTCGCGGATGCGAAATTCTTCTTCGACGAGGACCTGAAGCAGGGGCTCGCCGCGATGGGCGCGGGCCTGGCCACGGTTACCTACCAGGCCAAGCTCGGCACCGTGGCCGACAAAGTGGCGCGCGTAGCCGCGCTGGCGCAAGCCATCGCACCGCAGGCCGGTGTCGATCCGCGGCTGGCGCGCCGCGCGGCGGAACTGTCCAAGAACGACCTGCAGTCGCGCATGGTCAATGAGTTCCCGGAACTGCAGGGCATCGCCGGGCGGCACTATGCCGCCGCCGCGGGCGAAGCGCCCGAGATCGCGCTCGCGATCGACGAGGCCTACCAGCCGCGCTACGCCGGCGACGACATCGCGCTCTCGCCGCTGGGCAAGGTGCTGGCGATCGCCGAACGCCTGGACACGCTGGCGGGTGGATTCGCGGCGGGGTTGAAGCCGACCGGCAACAAGGATCCGTTTGCGCTGCGGCGCAATGCGCTGGGGTTGGCGCGGACGATCATTGAGAGTGGCTTCGATCTCGACGCACGCGGTCTGATCCATCAAGCGATTGTCGGTCTTCCCGACGCAATGCAACCCCATGCCGATCGAAACACCGAGACAATGGGACAGGATCTGTTCGATTTCATCCTCGATCGACTGCGGGGGTACTACGCCGACACGGATGTTCCAGTGCAGCATTTCGAAGCAGTGGCAACAAGAATCCGGTCGATTGCAAACGCCTCGCTCTACGACTTCGACCGCCGCATCGACGCCATCGGTACGTTCGCGCAGCTGCCCGAGGCCGGAGCGCTGGCGGCGGCCAACAAGCGGATCGGCAACATCCTGAAGAAATCCGATGTGGTCGTGGCCGAGACCGTCGACCACGACCTGCTGACCGAGCCGGCCGAGCGTGCGCTGGCCGAATCGGTGGAAGCGGTGTATGCCGAAACCGGACACGCGCTGGCGCACGGCGATTACGTCGATGCCCTGGCCCACCTCGCGCGGCTGCGGCCGCAGGTGGATGCATTCTTCGATCAGGTGATGGTCAACGTCGACGACGAGAAACTCCGCCACAACCGTCTCGCCCTGCTCAAGCGCCTCGCCGACCGCCTTGGCAGCGTGGCCGCGATCGAGCACCTGTCCACGTAAGGCGCGTGGAGCGTCCTTCGACTCCGCATCGCAGCGCGAGGCAGGCATCGCCACCAGAGATGAGCGGCCGACGCCCTTCGACTTCGGCGCTACGCGCCTACGCTCAGGGCGAACGGATTTGTTTCGCGCCTGCAACGCCAGAGAGGCGCACAAGAGCGAGTCGCCAAGATCGCAAGGTTTTGTTCCAAGCAACAGCCCATGCTCATGGAGGAGCGGATGTCCCGGAACCACAGGCTGCGATCCGCATTCGCGGTTAATCCGATCTTGACGTCGCCCGGGTATCCTCGGCCGATGCGCGCCCTCCCCCGTCTCCTTGCCTTCGCGGCGCTGTCGATTGCCGCGATGCCGGCGATGGCGGTGAAGATCGAGCGGATCCAGATCCAGGGCCTGGACGAGGCCATGACCGAGAACGTGCGGGTCAGCCTGTCGCTGCAGGATTCGATCGGCAAGGTGGTGTCGGGGCGACGCATGGCTTATCTGGTGCGCGTGGCCGAGGACGAGACGCGCGAGGCGCTGGAGCCGTTCGGCTATTACTCGCCCAGCATCACCATCCAGCGCAGCGACCGCAGCGCGCCGGAAAGCGATACGGCCGGCGTAGCCCCACGCGCGCAGGCAACTGGCGCGGCGCCTGCGTCCCGCGAACCGGACCCCAACCGCCCGGTCAGCATCACCATCACGGTCCGGCCCGGCGAGCCGGTGAAGGTGCGCAACGAAACCGTGGCGATCGAAGGCGACGCCAGCGACGACCGTTACCTCAACGAGGAAATCGACGCGTTCCTGCCGCAGCCCGGCGCGGTGCTCGACCACGTGCAGTACGAAGCCAGCAAGGCGCGCATCACCCGGCGCCTGGCCGAGCGCGGCTATTTCGATGCCGACTTCATCGCCCACCGGGTCGAGGTCACACGCGCGCAGAACGCGGCGGACATCGACCTGCGCTGGACCAGCGGCGATCGCTACGACATGGGCCCGGTCAGTTTCGCGCAGACGCCCAGGCAGATCGTCCGCCCGCAGCTGCTCGACAAGCTCGTGTACTGGAACGAAGGCGAGTACTACCACCAGGGACGCCTGGACCGGCTGCGCGATTCGCTGCTGAAGCTCGATTACTTCAGCGCGATCGACATCGAGCCGCGGCCGGATGAGGCGGTGACCGTGGCCGAGGAAGACGGCAGCACCAGCCGCCGGGTTCCCGTCATCGTCACCCTGACGCCGGCCAAGCGCAGCATCTACACCGCCGGCGTGAGCTACGGCACCGACAGTGGCCCCGGCGTGAGCTTTGGCGTGGAGCGGCGCTACGTGAATTCGCGCGGGCACAAGGCGCTGGCGCAGGTGGACTGGGCGCAGAACCGCAAGACCGCGACCCTGCAGTACCGGATACCGGCCTTCGCCTGGCTCGACGGCTGGTACACCGCCAGCGCGCAGTTCGCCGACGAGCAGACCGACTACATCGATACGCGCCGGGTCGAGCTGGTCGGCAGCCGCAGCGGCCAGTACAACCGCAAGCTCAACCTGATCGCTTCGATCCATGCCCTGCGAGAGCGCTGGGCCTACGAGTACGAGAGCGACGGCGATCCGGATACGCCCGTCGTCTACCGCTACGCGAACTACTTCTTCCCTGCACTGCGCGCCGAGTACGCCGATATCGACGATCGCTTCGCCCCGCGGCGCGGCATCGGCGGCACCGTGATGGTCCGTGCCGGCAGCGGCAAGGGCGACGACTCCGGTGGCGATGCGATGTTTGCCCAGGCGCACGTGCGCGCCAGCTGGTTCAAGGGCCTGGGGCCGAGCGATCGGCTGATCGTGCGCGGCGAACTGGGCCATACCTTCACCGACGCGCTCAACGACCTGCCGCCGAGCCTGCGTTTCTACGCCGGCGGCGACCGCAGCATCCGTGGCTACAACTGGCGCGAGGTCGGGCCGCGCGTGTTCGACGACGAAGGCGACGTGGCCTTCGCGCTGGGCGCCAGGAATGTGATCACCGCGAGCGTCGAGTACGAACGCTATTTCGCCGGACCCTGGGGCGCCGCGGCTTTCGTCGACACCGGCGACGCCTTCGATGGCGGCAGCCCCGACATGCACACCGGCGTGGGCATCGGCCTGCGCTGGAAATCGCCGGTGGGACCGATCCGCATCGACATCGCGCGTGGTCTCGACGATCCGGATTCGCCTTTCACCTTGCACCTCAACATCGGAACGGATCTCTGATGGCCTTGCGCTGGCGCCGCCGCCGACTTCCCGACGACCTGACGCCCGAGGAGCGGGAAGCCCGCATCGCCGAACTGCGCGCGCGGCGCAAGGCACGCATGCGGATGCTGGCGATCCGCAGCGCGCTGGGTTCGGTGGCGGTGATCGTGCTCGCCGCGGTGCTGGGTTGGTGGCTGTTGAGCACGCTGGGCGGGCGCGATTTCCTGCTGGCCCAGGTCAAGGCGCGCCTGCCCGAGGGCACGGAGCTGTCGTGGTCGCGCGCCGAAGGTCCGGCACGCGGTCCGATGGTGCTGCACGACGTGCGTCTCGTGGCCCGCGGCTGTCCGGCGGTGAACGAAGAGCCGGTCGCCTACCCGGACTGCCAACATCCGCGCGTGACTACCTTCGTCGCCAAACGCGTGGTGCTGGATCCCGCGATTCGGCCGCTGTTCGGCAAGCGCCTGCGGCTCGATGCGCTGGACTTGAGCGACGCCACGCTCGATCTGCCCGATGCCGACGAGCCGTTCGAGTTGCCGAAGTGGCCCGACGCGCTGCCGCAGATCGCGCCGCCGCTGGCGCTGCAGGCCGACACCATCCGCATCGACCGGCTCAGGCTGACCCGCCAGCGCGAACACCTGATCGACCTGCGCAGCGTGCGCGGCGGGCTGGATGCCAGCACCGGCCGCGTGCACGTCGAACACCTGGCCGTGGACAGCGACCTGGGTCGCTTCAGTGCACACGGCGACTACGCGCCGAAGGACAACTACCGCACCGACCTCACCGTCACCGCGGTTTTCCCGCGCAAGCCGGGGTTATCGCCACTGCGCGCCACGCCGCCGCGCATCGGGCTGGTGGCGCGCGGCGACCTGGCCAGGATGGATGTCGGCATCGCCGGCGCGGTGCCCAAGCCGCTGCGTGCCACGTTGAGCCTGCGCGGCGCGGACACACCCACCTGGTCGTTGCGTGCGAACACGCAGGGCCTGGACCCGGCCATGCTGGCCGGCGACGACCCGTCACCGGCACCGATCCTGTTCGAGCTGCGCGCCGACGGCATCGGCGGCAGCGCGCGGCTGCAAGGTCGTTTCGAGCAGGGCACGCTGCGCGCGGTGGTGCAGCCTTCGCGGCTGAAGCTGCGGGACCAGGTGCTGGCGTTCGAGCCGCTGATCGTGGACGTGTTCGCCGGTCGCGTCATGGTGCGCGGCAGCGGCGACTTCGGCGACCGCGGGAATGCGGCCCGTCTGCGTTACGCGGTCAATGCGCGCGGACTGCGGTTCGGAGGCACGCCAACGCCGACGCCGACAGATCCACTGCCCGAGCCCGCGCCAGAAATCGTGGCCGATGCCGATTTCGGCATCGCCGGCACGCGCGCGTCATGGGCGGCGATCGGCAATGCGCGCATCGTCCGCGACGGCGAACGCGCCACCGTGCAACTCGACGGTCGCGGCGATGGCGAACGCCTGACATTGCGCACGCTCAGTGCGCAGATGCCGACCGGCCGATTGGATGCCACCGGCGTGCTCGGCTGGTCGCCGGCCACGAACTGGAAGCTCGATGCGCAGTTGGCCGGCTTCGATCCGGGCTATTTCGCCGCCGGCTGGAATGGTGCGATCAACGGCACGCTGGCGACGCAAGGCAAGGCGCGCGACGGGGGCGGCTTCGACGCCACCGCCGGGCTCACCGGCCTGGGTGGCACCCTGCGCGGCCGCGCGCTCAGTGGCAATGCCGATGTCGTTGTCGAAGGTGAACGCTACAACGGCAACGTGCTGCTGGGCGTGGGCGACGGCCGGCTGCAGGGCAAGGGCAGCTATGTGGCCGGCGCCGACACGCAGTGGCAGGCGGACGCCACGCTGCGCGGCTTCGACCCCGGGCTGTTCCTCGACGACTGGAGCGGCGCGGTCGACGGCGATCTGTCGACCACCGGCAAGCGCCGCGCGGACGGCGCGCTCGACATCGCGGTGGATGCCGAACGTCTCGGCGGCACCCTGCGCGGGCGCCGGCTCAGCGGGCGCGGCAACGTGGACCTGGTGCTGCCCGCGCAGGGCGCGCTGTCCGGCAGCGGCGACATCGCCATCGGCATGGGTGCGAGCCGGGTCGATGCCAAGGGTCGGGTGGCCGACACGCTGGACGTGGACGCGACGCTCAGCCCGCTGCAGCTGGACGATGTCATGCCTTCCAGCATCGGGCCCGGGATCGGCGGCAGTCTGCGCGGCACGCTGCGTCTGACCGGCGCACGCGCCGCGCCCGATATCGACGCCGACCTCACCGGCGAGGCGCTGCACTACGGCGACTACCGGGCCGATGCGCTGACCGCCCGGGGCCGCCTGCCCTGGCGCGGCGGCGACGGCCATCTGGAAGTGCGGGCGCAGGGACTCAACGCCGGCCTGGCCTTCGACAGCCTGCGCCTGGATGCGCGCGGTGCGATCGAAAACCTGCAGCTCGATGGCGACGCACAGAGCGAACTGGGACGGATCGCGCTGGCCGGCAGCGCGCTCAAGCGCGGCGCCAGCTGGAGCGGGACCCTGCAGAGCCTGCAGCTGGATCCGACGCGCGGCGCCAACTGGCGACTCACCGCGCCCGCGCGCTATGCGCAGAACGCAAACAGCTGGTCGCTCTCGCGCAGCTGCTTCGCCTCCAGCGCCGGCGGCTCGCTGTGCGCCGATGCACAGTGGCCCGGTCGCGGCCTGAATCTCAACGGAGACGGCTTGCCGCTCGCCCTGCTGACGCCCTACCTGCCCGAACGCGAGGATCGCAGGCCGTGGCTGCTCAATGGCGACGTTGCATTGACGGCATCGTTGCGGCCCGACGGCAATGCCTGGACCGGGCGCGCGCAGCTGCGTTCGGCGCAGGGCGGGATCCGCATGAGCGAACGCGCGCGCAACGACCTGATCGGCTATCGCGATCTGACCCTGGACGCCGAGTTCGATCCGCAGCGGATCACCGGCACGCTCGGCACCGGCCTGTCCGACGGCGGCCGCGTCGATGCGCGCGTGGCCACCGGCTGGGACGACCTGGCGCCCCTGTCGGGCCAGATCGCGGTCGATACCAGCGAGCTGACCTGGATGGAACTGTTCTCGCCGGACATCGTCGATCCCACCGGCCGCCTTGCCGGGCGCATCACCCTGGGCGGCACCCGCGGCACGCCGTCGCTGGGCGGGCAGGCGCGGCTGACCGGCTTCCGCACCGAGCTGCCCGCGCTCAACATCGTCCTGACCAATGGCGACGTGCGCCTGGTCGCGCAACCCGACGGCAGCGCGCGGATCGTGGGCGCGGTGCGCTCGGGCGAAGGCGTGCTCAGCATCGATGGCGGCCTCAACTGGCGCAGCGGCGACGCACCGCTGGTGCTCAATCTTCGCGGTGAGAACGTGCTCGCCTCCGACACCCGCGACGTGCGCGCGGTGATCGATCCGGATCTCGTTGTGCGCTATCAGGCCGGGCAACCGCTGACGGTCACCGGCACCGTGACCGTGCCCGAGGCGATGCTCGAGCTCGAGCATCTGGATGAAGGGGTGTCGGCGTCCGACGATGTCGTGGTGCTCGATCCGGCCGATCCCGAAGCGACGCCAGCCACGCCGCTGGCGCTGGACCTGACCCTGGCGATGGGCGAGGACGTGCGGCTCAAGGGCTTCGGCCTCGACGGCCAGCTCGGCGGGCGGTTGCGGGTGCGCGCGGTGCCCGGGCGCGAGATGACCGGCAGCGGCGCGCTCGAGGTCGACGGCCGCTACACCGCCTACGGGCAGAAGCTCGACATCACCCGCGGCCGGCTGCTGTGGAGCAATACCGCGATCTCCGATCCGATCCTGGACGTGCGAGCGGAGCGCGAGGTCGGCGAGGTCACCGCCGGGATCGCGGTCACTGGGCGCGCCTCGGCCCCGGAAGCCAACGTCTACAGCAACCAGGCCGGCAGCCAGTCCGATGCGCTGGCTTACCTCACCCTGGGCCGCCCGCTGTCCGGGCTGTCCGGCGAGGAATCGCGCGACGTCAGCGCCGCCTCCGCCGCGCTCACCGCCGGCGGCAGCGTGCTCGCCTCGCAGCTCGGCGCCAGCATCGGCCTGGACGACGCCGGCGTGCTGCAGTCGCGCACCGCCGGCAGCGTGTTTGGCGTCGGCAAATACCTCTCGCCGCGCGTCTACGTCGGCTACGGCGTCTCGCTGCTGGGCACCGGCCAGGTGGTCATGCTCAAGTACCTGCTGCGCAAGGGCTTCGACATCCAGATCGAGTCCTCCAGCGTGGAGAACCGCGGCTCGGTCAACTGGCGCAAGGAGAAGTAAGCTGGGCCCGGTTTCGGCAAGGGGATGCGCATGAAGGGCTGGTGGTGGCTGCTTGGATTGGCAGCGAGCTGGAACGTGCAGGCAGGCACGCCGTTACCCGACGGGCCGCATATCGTCGTGTCGGGCGAAGCGAAGGTTTCGGTGAAACCCGATTCGGCGCGCATCCGTTTCGATTTCGAGCACCGTGCGCAAAGCCCACTGCCGGCGAAGCAATCCGTCGACTCCTCAGTCAATACGCTGCTGGCAGTGTTGCAGGGCTATGGCATCGCAGACGCCGACATCTCCGCATCCGATCTCAACGCAGCCGAAGACGTCGAGTACACGGATTCGGGAAAGCGCGTGTCCAATGGCTACGAGGCGACACGGAGCGTCACCGTCGTGCTGAAGGAGATCGACCGGTTGAACGAGCTTCTCGACGACGGACTTCGGTCCGGTGCCCGCGAGATCGGCACGATCGTGTTCGAATCGCGTCGGGCGGAGGATCTGCGCGAACAGGCAAAGCTCGAAGCGGTGGCGGAGGCCAGAGCCAAGGCCGCGGACATGGCCAAGGCCTTCGGCGCAGGCATCGGGTCGGTCTACAGCATCGACAGCGTGGGCTCGCATCTCGCCAGCGGTTACGGCGCCACGACGCTGGATAGCATCGTGGTGACTGGTTCCCGCGCAGCCGGCGGCAGGTATCTGCAACCCACGGTCGAATATGCGGCGAGTGTCAGCGCGGTGTTCGAGCTGCTTCGCTGAGATCTGCCGTGGCATCGATGTCTTCGCCGGAACCCAGCCCGGATCTCACGGCACATCGCTTGCAGCGGTTGGGCTTGGCCGAACCCGTCTTCGATACGCCAGAAGCCGTGGTTTCCTGGCTCGGCGCAGTGCAGGCGCAGGACTGGTACGGCTCGCTATGGGCAGTGGGCTCGCGCATGCGCGCGGCGAGCGAGTCGACGATCGAACAGGCGATCGCGGACGGCAGCATCGTGCGCACCTGGCCGATGCGCGGCACATTGCATTTCGTGGCGCCGGCCGACGTGCGCTGGATGCTGCAGCTGCTCGCACCCCGGGTGGTTGCCGCCAATCGCGCGCGGATCGAACGCGACTTCGGTCTTGACGAGTCCACGCTCAAGCGCAGCCGCAGGATCGTGGAAAAGGTGCTGGGTGTAGGCCAGCCAATCGCGCGCACCGATCTGTACGCCGCGCTCGACGCCGGCGGCATCGGCACCGAACGCATGCGCGGCATCCATGTCACCGGCTGGCTGGCGCACCACGGCGTGATCTGCGGCGGGCCGCGCGTCGGCCGGCAGCCGACCTTCGTCCTGCTCGACGCCTGGGTCGCACCCACGACGCCAAAGACCCGTGACGAGGCGCTGCATACGCTTGCCTTGCGCTACTTCCATTCGCACGGGCCGGCGACCGCGCAGGACCTGGCCTGGTGGTCCGGGTTGACGGTCAGGGACGCGCAACTGGCGGCCGCACTGGCAGAACCCGAGCTGCAGGTGCTGGAGGTCGCCGGGAAGCGCTACCTGCACGGCGACACGGCCGAACCGATGCCTGCGGGCGGCGTGCATCTGCTCGCGCCGTTCGACGAATACCTGGTCGGCTACCGCGACCGCCGCGCGGCCGTGGAACCTGCGCTGAGCCGACAGGTGATCGGCATCAACGGCCTGGTCAATGCCTCCGTGCTGGTCGACGGCAAGGTGGTCGGCACCTGGAAACGTGTCCTGGGCAGGGACGGCGTATCGATCGATGTCGCGCCGTTTCGCGCGCTGCGACGTGGCGAGCAGGCGCCGCTGAAGCGCGCGATGAAGCGCTACGCCGCGTTCATCGGCAAGAAGCTGCTGTAGGAGCGCCTCTGGGCGCGACCGCACAGCACAGATCAGGTCGCGCCCACGGGCGCTCCTACAGGACTTTGGGCGTGTACACCGCGCCGTGCAGGCTCGCCGTGCCGCCGGCAACATCGGTCCAGACGAGATACGCCTTGCCTTCGCGCAAGGCCAGCTGCGGGAAACCGGTGCCGCGGCCGCGGCCCTGCAACCTGGCCACTTCGACCTTTTCGATCTGTTTCGACAGGTCCGGTGCATAGCGCGCCAACCACAGCGACTGGCCGGCATCGCCCTCGCGCAGCCACAGCACCCAGGCATTGCCGGCATCCAGGGCCACGTCGACCCGGCCCTGCACGGTGTCGTCCTGCTCCAGCACCAGCGGCGCGGAGAAGCTGTCGCCCGCATCGGTGCTGCGCGCGAGCTTGACCGTCGGCTGATCGCCGGCGCCGGTGTACCAGGCCACGACGACCTCATCGCCACGCGCCGCCACCGACGGGCCGTTGACCGGGCAGGCCGGCATCTTCCACTGGTCGGCGAAGACCGGCTTCGACGGACTCCATGCCTTGCCATCGAAGCGGGCGACGTGGATGTCGCGGATCTCGTCCTCGGTGCGGTCGCGATAGACCAGCAGCGGGCCTTTCGCGGTGAGCGCGGCGTCCGTCTGGCAGCAGTCGCAGACCGACGCATCCAGCTCGACCTCGCCGTCGGTGCGCAGCGAGCCGTCGAACACCGCGCTGCGCAGGGTCATCGCACCCGCGCCATGGCCGTCGTGCCCGGTCTGCGCATGTCCAGCGGCGGCCACCATGTTGCGTCCGTCGAGCCAGGCGATGCCGAGCCGGTCGTTGCCCTGCGGCCACATCGAGACGAAGCCGTGTTCGCTTACCGTGCCGTCGGCGTGCGGGCGCAGCGGCTCGCTCCAGTTCATGCCGTCGTTGCGCGAGGTGCTCAGCAGCACGTCGTAGGACGCACCGGCTTCGGCCGACTTCTGCAGCCATTGCACCCAGAGAGCGCCATCGGGCGTGGCCAGGATATGCGGCGTGTCGGCCCAATTGACCACGAAAGAGGCACCGATCGCGATCGTCTTCGGACCCTGCCAGTGCCCGGCAGGGCTGAACTCGGCGTATTGCAGGCGGGTGCGGCGGCCAGGCTGGGTGTCCAGCCAGCTGAGCAGCAGCCGGCCGTCCGGCGCGGTGACCAGATCGGGCTGGGCGGCGCCGGGCGCAGCGGGCAGCGTCCAGGCCTGCAGGCCCGGCTGGGTCGAGTCGCCGGCCGTCGCGGGGGCTTCGTCACGCGAACAGCTCGCCGCAGCCAGGGTGGCAACGAGCACCGTCAGTTGCAGGATCGTCTTCATCGGCGCAGGTTACCGCAGTCGCCGTTCCGGGCTGCACCGGATTCCACGCCGCCCATGTTCACCACCATCGCCAGCTATCACGATCCGATCGAGGCGCATATCGCCTGCGGCCGGCTGCGCGCCGAGGGCATCGACGCGCACGTGGCCGACGACCAGATGGCGGTGGCGAACTGGGAATGGCGGCTGGCGGTCGGCGGCACGCGGCTGCGGGTGGCCGACACCGATGCCGAACGCGCGCGGTCCGTGCTGCGTGAACTCGACGCTGGCGGGTTCGCACTCGATGTGGATGCCGCGGGCGAGCGCGCGCTGCAGCTGCCCGAACGCGAGTCGCTCTCCAGCCGCATCGCCTGGGTCGCGTTGATGCTGTTCAACATTCCGCTGCCGTGGCGCCGGCGCAACAACGACGATGCCGTGCGCGAGGCATGAGATCTCTACCGCCTTACGCCACCTGAGCCTGCTTCCTGCGGGTCAGGTGCACCAACAGTAGCGAAATAGCGGCCGGCGTCATGCCGGGGATGCGCTGAGCCTGGCCTACCGTTTGCGGGCGCACGCGTTCGAGCTTCTGCCTGACTTCCATGGACAGCCCGCGCACGGCGGCGAAGTCGAAAGCTTCCGGGATCGCGGTACCCTCGTTGCGCTGTTGCCTTGCGATCTCCTCGCGCTGGCGATCGAGATAGCCCGAGTACTTCGCTTCGATCTCGACCTGCTCGGCCACTTTCGCATCGTCGACGCCTGGCCCCAGCGTGGGCACCGAGACGAGCCGCGCGTAATCGAACTCGGGTCGCTTGAGCAGATCGAGCGCGTTGTTCTCGCGCGATACGGCGATGCCCGTGGCGGCTTCGATGTCGCGGCCCAGCGCATTGTTCGGTGCCGCCCACAGCCCGCGCAGGCGCGCGGTTTCGGCGGCGATGGCGTCGCGCTTGCGCGCGAACGCCGACCAGCGCGCATCCTCGACCAATCCCAGTTCGCGCCCGATACCGGTCAACCGCAGGTCGGCGTTGTCCTCGCGCAGCTGCAGCCGGTATTCGGCGCGGCTGGTGAACATGCGGTAGGGCTCGCTGGTGCCATGGGTGATCAGGTCATCGACCAGCACACCCAGGTAGGCCTGGTCGCGGCGCGGCGACCAGGCGTCCTGCTGCCGGGTGTAGAGCGCGGCGTTGAGCCCGGCCAGCAGGCCCTGCGCCGCAGCCTCTTCGTAACCGGTGGTGCCGTTGATCTGGCCGGCGAAGAACAGCCCCGACACCGCCTTGGTTTCCAGCGAGGCCTTGAGTCCGCGCGGGTCGAAGAAGTCGTATTCGATCGCGTAACCGGGGCGCGTGATATGCGCCCGCTCGAACCCGCGGATGCTGCGCACCAGGTCCAGCTGCACATCGAACGGCAGTGAGGTGGAAATGCCGTTGGGGTAGATTTCCATGACTTCCAGGCCTTCGGGCTCGACGAAGATCTGGTGACTCGCCTTCTCCGCGAACCGCACCACCTTGTCCTCGATCGACGGGCAATAGCGTGGCCCCGTGCCTTCGATCTGGCCCGAGTACAGCGGCGAGCGGTGCAGCGCGCCGCGGATGATTTCGTGGGTGCGTTCGCTGGTATGCGTGATCCAGCACGAGACCTGGCGCGGGTGGTCCGCCTGCGAACCGGTGAACGAGAACACCGGTCTCGGATCGTCGCCAGGCTGTTCCTCCATCACCGAATAATCCAGCGAACGGCCGTCGATCCGCGGCGGCGTGCCGGTCTTGAGCCGATCGATCGCGAAGGGGCGTTCGCGCAGGTTCCGCGCCAGCGTGGTCGCGGGCGGGTCGCCGGCGCGGCCGGCCGCGTACTGGGTTTCGCCGACGTGGATCTTGCCGGCCAGAAAGGTTCCGGCGGTGAGCACCACCGCCGGCGCCTCGAAGCGCAGCCCGGTCTGGGTGATGGCGCCGTGCACGGCGTCGTTGTGGATGAGGAGATCGTCGACCGCGCCCTGGAACACGGTCAGCCCGGGCTGCTGCTCCACTGCACGGCGGATGTAGGCGCGATACAGGGTGCGATCGGCCTGGCAACGCGTAGCGCGTACCGCGGGACCCTTCGAAGCGTTGAGCGTGCGCCACTGGATGCCTGCAGCATCGGCTGCCCGCGCCATCACCCCGCCCAGCGCGTCGATTTCCCTGACCAGATGTCCCTTGCCGATGCCGCCGATGGCCGGGTTGCAGCTCATCGCACCGACCGTTTCGATGCTATGGGTCAGCAGCAGGGTGCGGGCACCGGCGCGCGCGGACGCCAGCGCCGCCTCGGTGCCGGCGTGGCCGCCGCCAATCACGATCACGTCGTAGCGGTGGAATGCGTGGTTCATGCTGCGAAGAATGCCATGGCGGGCGACGGGGGCAGGACAGTTGGCACGGTCCGTGCGTAATCCTCAGGGCACCCGATGTGGCAAGCGCGGGGGCGCTAGGGCCGGGTATGGAACAGGGACCGGTCGAGCGCACGTCGGGGGAGCCAAGGGGCCGGATGTCGGGGGACGTCCGGCCCCTTTTTTTGTCCGTTGTCCGGTCGCTGGCGGCCTGAAGCCGCGAAATCGTCCAGCCAGCCGCTGGAGGTTTAGGCGCCGACGCCCGACGGGGAGCGGAACAGGGGGGATCCGGGAATCCCCGCCGGGTGTCGACATAGGGTGAACTCTACCCGATGTACGTCGGAATGCGACGCAACCGGTCAACGGTCGCTAGGGTGCGGGGATCGCGCCCGCTGCGCAAGACCGATCAGGGCTCCTGAGCGCGACGCAGTTCTCGTTCCGAGCGCGCGCGTGGCGCTGGCGCCCGCGCCGGCCGCTGCGGGACGGCGCGGCGCTCGACATTTCTGGACGGGGCATCCACGCGCGGCGTTACGTTTCTTGGCGGCGCTGCGATGCGCGGGGTAGGTCGCTGGATCACGCCCTGGCGCGGGCTGGGCGTCGCCAGCCGGCCGACCGCGCCCGGCTGGGTCTCCTGCCGGCGGCGCAGCATGTCGCCACCATCGTCGGCCCAACGCCGCCACGGTGGCTTGCCGCCGTTGTTGTCGCCATCGCCGTTGTCGTTGTCGTTGTCGTTGCCGCCATGGTGGTCGTCATCGTCGTCGTGATCGCCGTGCCCATGGTTGTGGCCGTCGCCGTGATAGTGGCCGCGCGGGTAGTAGTAATAGGGATAGCCGCCGTACCCGTAGCCGTACGGATAGCCGTAGGCGCCGCCGTAGTAGCGGCTGTAGGGATATCCGTAGCCGTAGCTCGCACCGCCGTAGTACCGAGCCGCGGGACGACCGTAGTAATAGCCGCCGTCGTTGTAGCCGTCGCTATAGCCATAGCCGGCCGTCACGCAGCCGCCAAGCAGCGCCGCGCACATGGCGGGCAGAAGAAGTTTGCGGATCATGTCGATCGCCCCTGTGGATAACTCACTGCAGCTTCGGCCCGATGCATTGAATGCGTGCTTAATTCCGGCGGTCGATCGACATCATGCCTGAACGCGTTTATCGGGATCGGCTAGGCTGAGGGCATGTCGCGTTCGCCAGCCACTGTCTCCGTGTCCCACGAGTCCCTGCCCGACGCGGCCGACGTCCTGTCCGCGGCCGCCCGGATCGCGCCGCATGCGCACGTCACCCCCGTCTTGCGCATGGCCTCGATCGACCAGCAGGCCGGCTGCCAGCTGTATTTCAAGGCCGAACACCTGCAGCGCGCGGGCGCGTTCAAGTTCCGCGGCGCCTGCAACGCGGTGTTTTCCCTCGACGAAGCCCATGCCGCACGCGGCGTGGTGACCCACTCCTCGGGCAACCACGGCGCCGCGCTGGCCCTGGCCGCGCGCACCCGTGGGATTCCTTGCCACGTCGTGGTGCCCGAAGGCGCCGTGGCCAGCAAGCTGGCCGCGATCGAAGCCTATGGCGCGACGCTGCACCGCTGCGCGCCCAGCATCGCCGCGCGCGAAGCCGAAGCCGCGCGCGTCCAGGCGCGCACCGGCGCCGAACTGGTCCACCCGTATGCCGATGCCAGGGTGATCGCCGGCCAGGGCACTGCGACGCTGGAGCTGCTTACTGCCGTCCCCGCGCTCGACGTGGTGGTGGTGCCGGTGGGCGGCGGCGGCCTGGCCTCGGGCACGGCGATCGCGGCGGCGGCGCTATCCCCGGGCACCCGCGTGGTCGGAGCCGAGCCCAGCGGAGCGGCCGATACGATCGCGTCGCTGGCGCGGGGCGAACGCGTCACCGAATTCACCCCTGAGACGCTCTGCGACGGCCTGCGCGGCACCTTGGGCGCGCCCAACTTCGCGCTGCTGCGCAGCCATGACGTCGAAGTGATCGCAGTCGACGACGCCGACACGATCGCGGCCATGCGCCTGTTCTGGCAACGCGGCAAACAGCTCGTGGAACCCTCGTCGGCAATCGCGCTGGCCGCGGTGCTCACCCAGCCGGCGCGCTTCGCCGGGCTGCGCGTCGGCGTGATCCTGAGCGGCGGCAATGTGGATCTGGATGCCCTGCCCTGGCGCTGATTGCGCCCGACCTACCGTGAGAATCCACCATGAATCACGACCGCCAATCCGCGATCGAGCAGATCCAGCGCTACTACGACGCCTTCAACCGCGGCGACTGGACAGCGATGCTCGATTGCCTGCACGCGGACGTCGTGCACGACCTCAACCAGGGTGCGCGCGAAACCGGACGCGAGGCCTTCGCCGCATTCCTGCAGCGCATGGACGCCAGCTACCAGGAGCAGCTGCGCGACATCGTGGTGATGGCAACCGACGATGGCGGCCGCGCCGCCGCCGAATACGTGGTGCATGGCCGCTATCTGCGCAGCGACGAGGGCCTGCCGCCTGCGGACGGACAGACCTATGTGCTGCCCGGTGGCGCCTTCTTCGAGCTGCGCGACGGGCGCATCGCGCGCGTGACCAACTACTACAACCTGCAGGACTGGATCGCGCAGGTCGAGGGCTGACTTCGGCGGTTCGGCGCAAAGATCCGATCGCATCGGTCTTGAGCGCCGATGCCTACGACGCTACTGCAGCGGAATCTGCCGCAATCCCTGGTCCAGCAGCAGCCGCGTCACCATCGCCCGCTCCGGCTGCGGGCGGTCCGCCAGCACGTCCAGCATCTGCCCCAGCGATCGGCAGCGTGCATCGCGCGGTGCCCCCGTCGACAGGCCGGCGCTGAATCCGTCGTGCAGCATCGCCGCACGCGCGCCGTTGGCCCTGAGCGCCTGCGCCGCGGCGGCCTGGTCGTACGCCTGCGGCTGTCCCTGCAGGCCGGCGACCAACGCGTTGGCGATCGAATCGACGAAGCGCTGGCGGCTGGCGCCGCTCAGGCGCGTCGCCACCTCGTTCAGGGCGTTGATCCCGCGGTCCGCCTCGGCGTCGAACAGGCCGCAGATCGCCTCGGCTTCCTGCGGCTGGCGCATCGACCCGTGCAGCGCATGGAACAGGCCGTCGATCTGGGCGTCCGGCGTGCGCACCAGCACGTCCTGCACTTCGCCCATCAGCGCGCCGGGGTCGAAACCGTCTAGGCCTTGCTGGGCGTGGCCAGCAGCCGGCAGGGCCACCGCAACGGCAAGCAGCGCGAGGTGGAGCAGACGCATGGGCGCAGGTCCGGGTGACGGGAAGCCGGCAGTCTAGGTGCCGGGGTCTGAATCGCGAGCGACGCTGCGGCGCACAGGCGAAACCCGCCGCCAGCGCATGCATCACCGCTCGATACGCTGCAGCCCCTCGCGCATCAACAGCCGGGTGATCATCGCGCGCTCGTTGAGTGGCCGCATCGAAACGGTGTCCAGCAATTGGCGCAGCGCGCGGCAGCGCGCCTGCTGGCTCGCCGCGTCGCTGCCCTGGCCATTGAGGCCCGCGACGAAGCCGTCGTACAGCATCGCCGCGGTCACGGCCGCCTGACGCAGGGCGCGCTGGGCGAGTAGCGGGTCGTAGGGCTGCGGCCGCGCGGCCTGCGCTGTCTGCAGCAGCGCATCGGTCGCCTGCTGGAAGCGGCGCTGGCTGGCGTCACCGAAGCGCAGCGCGGTGCGGTTGATCGCGACCAGATCGCGACGCGCCTGCGGATCGAACAGAGCGCACATCGCCGAGAGTTCCTGCGGACTGCGCGCGGCCTCGGCCACCGACTGGAACAGCTGGTCCAGGCTCGCATCCGGCGCGCGCTCGATCACCGTTTCGCTGCGCGCCAGCAGCAGCTGGGGATCGAAGGTCCAGCTCGCACGCTCCTCCGCGCCGACGGCGCAGGGCAGCAGCCCGAGCAGGACAACGAGCGTGCGGAACCGGCATGACATGCTGGGCAGTGTAGGAAACCCGGTGAAATCGGCGATGAAGCGCGGGGGCACTAGCGGCGGCGGATCGGAATCTGCGACACCGGCACGCTGGTCACCTCGACACCGCCTTCGCGGATCGGTGCGCCTGCCTGCGGCGCCCACCCCTGCGCGTAGATCGCCTCCCAGGTGACGGGCAACAGCCCATCCGCCCGGCGCTCGCGCTCGTACGCTGCGGCCGCGGCGGCGAAACGGGCCTTGCCGGTGAGCGTATGCCGGCGCCCCTGCAGCGCATTGGTCGCCCCGAGGGTACGCAGTTCGCGCATCAATTCGGGCAGGTCGCGATGGCCATGCACGAACAGGTCGCGGTCGAGCACCGGATCGCGGAATCCGGCATGCACCAGCGCATCGCCGAAACGCGCGATCGAGGGAAACGGGCTGACATGCGGTGCGTCGTCGGCTTGCGAGAACGCGCTGCGCAGCTCGGCCAGCGTATCCGGGCCGAACGTCGAGACCAGCAGCAGACCGCCCGGCCGGAGCACGCGCCGGAAGCCGGCGAACACCGCCGGCAGATCGTCGATCCACTGCAGGCACAGGTTGGAGAACAGCACGTCGACGCTGCCCTCCGCCAGCGGCAGGGCGCGCGCATCGGCGCAGATCCGGTCGAACGGCTTGCGCAGCCCCAGCCGCCAACCGCGAGCCTTGCGGCCCGCCTCGCGCAGCATGGGCAGCGCCTGGTCCAGCGCGAGCACCCGTGCGTGCGGCCAGCGCTTGTGCATGGCCGCGGCCGCATGGGCGGGCCCGCAGCCCAGGTCAACGACCAGCTCCGGCAGGCGCTCACCACGCGCAGGATCATCCAGGTAATCGAGCGATTCGAGCAGGCGCGCCTCGATTTCGCGCTGCAGCCGCGCCGCGCGTTCGTACTGGCCTGCGGCTCGCGAGAACGCGCGACGGACCTGGCGCGTGTCGAAGGTGTCGGTCATCGCTCGATGCCCGTTCCCTCATCGGCGGGGGAAGGTTGGGATGAGGTCGGCGTGCGCGAACCAGAATTGGCCGCGAGGAATGCTTCGAACTCGGCGGCAACGTCTTCGGTATGGGTCAGGAACGGCGCATGCCCGCCATGCTCGATCTGGACGAACTGCGCATCGGGCGCGCGCGCCGCGGCTTCGCGCATCGCACGCGGATCCACCAGCCGGTCGCGGCGCCCCGCGATCCACAGGCTGGGCACGCGCAGCTGCGCAAGTCCGTCGCGCAGGTCCACGGTTTCGAGCAGCTCCAGTCCGCGCGCCAGGATCTGTGCCGGCGGCTCGCCGCGCGCGAACAGCTGGTGACGCAGCGCACGCACGGCCTCGCGCGCGTGATCGGCACCAAACGCCTCCAGGGCCACGAAACGGTCGAGCGTGCCGCGGTAGTCGCTGCGCAGGCCGTGGGCGAAGTCCTGGAAGATCTCGGGCGAAACACCATGGCGCCAGTCGTCGCCGCGCACGAAGCGCGGGCTGGCGCACAGCATCACCAGCGCCGGCACGCGTGCCGGATCGCGCAACGCCGCATGCAGCGCGAACAGGCCGCCGAGCGACCATGCGCACCACGGCGCGTCCGGCACCTGCGCGGCGATGGCGTCGACGGTGGCCTCCAGTTCCAGCGCAACATGGCTGTCGCGACTGAACCCATGCCCGGGCAGGTCGACCACATGCAGGGTGTAACGCGCGCGCATGCGCTGCACGAGCGGTTCGAACACGCCGCCATGCATAGCCCAGCCGTGCAGCAGCACCAGGGCTGGACCGTCGCCCTGCACGTCCACATGCAGCCGGCTCATGCGCCGTGGTCCGAACGCAGGGCATCCACGCTGCGCGGATCGCGCGCGCTCGGGCGCGCCGCGATCCACCCGAACAGCGCGATACCGGCCATCACCAGCAACGCGCCCCACAACGCAATGCCGCGTGGCCACTGCTCGCCGAGCAGCGCAACCCCGAGCAGGGTGGCGAAGAGCAGTTCTGCCGCCTGCATCGCCTCGGCCGCGCCCAACCCGACCGGGTTGTCGCGCACCATGCCGGTGGCCTGGAAGAACAGGATCGTGGCGATGATGCCGGCGCTGAGCGCCACCCCGGCCGCCAGCCAGACCTGGGCGGCAGTAGGCGGCCCGGCCTGCAGCCAGGCGTAGACCGCCAGCGCCAGCCAGACCGGCTGGCTCACCAGGACCAGGCCGAACACGCGCTGGGTCGCATCGAGCTGCTCGCCGGTGCGCTCCAGGTGCAGCAATAGCAGACGGTTGCCGAGCGGATAGGCGACCGCCGATGCCAGCACGCATACCAGCGCGATCCAGCCGGCGCGGTCGAGTGCGCCATCGGCATGTCCGAATTGCATGAGCAGCACGCCAGCGACGATCACCGCGCCCACCGCCAGCGCGGCGCGCGGGATCCGCCGGCGCGCATCGCGGTACAGGAAGGGCGCGCACAACATGCCCGCGATCACGGTGAACTGGAAGCTGCCGGCCACCAGCCACGAGGGTCCACTGGCGGCGGCATAGCTGAGCAGCGTGTAGAACAGCACGAAGGCGATGGCGGCATACGCCAGCCAGCGCCAGGGATGGGCGCGGATCGCCAAACGCACCGCCGAGCCGCCGCCATGCCAGGCCATGATCGGCAGCATCAGCGGCAGCGTGATCAGGTAGCGCAGCGCGGCGATCCAGGCCCAGTGCGCATCGGTGCTGGCGCTGGCGCGGTTGAGCACATAGGTGAAGGTGAAAAAGAGCGCCGACAGCAGCGCGATGCCCACGGCCGCCAGCGCGCGGCGCGCGGGGACGTCGGAACCCGGGCTCATGCGGCGTCCCCCGCGTCCACCGCATCCCGAGCGCGCGCCAGCGCCCGCGCCAGCGCATCGATGTCCCGCTGCGTATGCAGCGCCGACAGGGTGATGCGCAGGCGCGATCCGCCTTCCGGCACCGTAGGCGGGCGGATTGCACCGACCCAATGGCCCTCCCGTTCCAGCGCGGCGGCCATTGCCAGCGCCCGCTGCTCGCTGCCGCAGGGCAGCGGCTGGATCGGGGTGGTCGACGGCAGCAGCGCGAGGCCGTACTCCGCGGCCAGCGCGCGGAACCGCGCGATCGCAGCGGCCAGCGCTTCGCGCCGCCAGTCGTCCTTGCGCGCCAGCCGCACCGCGGCGAGCGAGGCCGCGGCCTGCATCGGCGACAGCGCCGTGGTGTAGATGTAGGGGCGTGCGCTCTGCGCCAGGTGTTCGACCAGCGCTTCTTCGCCAACCACCAGCGCACCGTAGCTGCCCAGCGCCTTGCCGAGGGTGAGCAGCCGCAGCGGCACCGCATTCACCCCCAGTCCCGCATCGGCGACGCTGCCGCGTCCTTGCGGGCCGAGCACGCCGATGCCATGCGCATCGTCGACATACAGCAACGCCGACTGCGCCTGCGCGATTTCGGCCAGGGCGCGCAGGGGCGCGACATCCCCGTCCATGCTGAACACCCCGTCGGTGGCGAGCATCGCCGCGCCATCGGGCGCTGCCTGCAACTGCCGCAGCGCGCCTTCCGCATCTCCATGCCGATAGCGGCGCAGCCGGCACCCGGCCAGGCGCGCCGCATCGATCAGGCTGGCGTGATTGAGTTTGTCCTGCACGCAGACATCGCCTTCTCCCATTAATGCCTGCACCACCGCGAGGTTGGCCAGATAGCCGCTGCCGAACAGCAGCGCGCGCGGCGCCTGCAGCCAGTCGGCGACCTCGCGTTCCAGCGCCGCGTGGATCGCACCATGGCCGCAGACCAGGTGCGAAGCGGTGCTGCCGGCGCCGTCGCGGGACAGCGCATCGGCCGCCGCCGCGGCAACCGCCGGATCCTGCGACAGGCCCAGATAATCGTTGCTGCAGAAGTTGAGCAGCCAGCGCTCGCCGCCTTCGCCGTCGCCGACCTCGCTGCGCGCGCCGTCGCGGCGCAGCACCGTGCGGCGCACGCGCTGGCGCTGCTGCGCGATGCGTTGCGCACGCAGATGGGCGATGCGGTCGTGGAGGCTGGTGCGCGGCATGGGATCGACTGCGGGCTCGGTCATTCCGGCGCAAGGCGGGCGGTTCGTCGACTTCGGTGCCACTGCGGTCCGCAGTGCACGATCAACCTGCATGGCGGCCCGCGCCTGGGCGCCGGATTCGACACTTCATGCAGCGCAAACGGATTCGTCGGACTCGACGGATTCTACGATGTCGGCATGCACGGTCCCTGGCCGGTCGTGATGCTGCGCATCGACCTCCACTTCCATCGGCCGCAGCCCCAGCCGGGCGAACAGCGCCTGGTCGCGTTCCACGTCGGGGTTTCCGGTGGTGAGCAGCTTCTCGCCGTAGAAGATCGAGTTCGCGCCGGCAGCGAAGCACAGCGCCTGCAGCTCGTCGCTCATCGATTCGCGTCCGGCCGAGAGCCGCACCATCGATTTCGGCATCAGGATGCGGGCGACCGCGATCGTGCGCACGAACTCGAACGGGTCGAGCTCGGCGGTATGCGCCAGCGGCGTGCCTTCGACCTGCACCAAGCGATTGATCGGCACCGAATCCGGATGCGCCGGCAGGTTGGCCAGCGCCTGCAGCAGTCCGGCGCGCTGGGCGCGGGTTTCACCCATGCCGACGATGCCACCGCAGCAGGTCTTCATGCCGGCGCCGCGCACGTGCGCCAGCGTGTCCAGGCGGTCCTGGAATTCGCGGGTGTGGACGATCTCGCCGTAGAACTCCGGCGCGGTGTCCAGGTTGTGGTTGTAGTAGTCCAGACCGGCATCGCGCAGCGCATGCGCCTGTTCGCCGCTGAGCATGCCCAGCGTGGCGCAGGTCTCGAGACCCAGCGCCTTCACCTCGCGGATCATCGCCGCGACCTTGGGGATGTCGCGATCCTTGGGCGAACGCCAGGCCGCGCCCATGCAGAAGCGCGAGGCACCGGCAGCCTTGGCCTGCCTGGCCTTCTCCAGCACCGCCTCAGTGCTCATCAGCTTGGTCGCTTCGACGCCGGTGTGATAGCGCTGCGCCTGCGGGCAGTAGGCGCAGTCTTCCGGGCAGCCGCCGGTCTTGATCGACAGCAGGGTGCTGACCTGCACCTGGGCGGGGTCGAAATGCGCACGGTGCACGCTGGCCGCGCGATACAGCAGTTCGGGGAACGGCAGGTCGAACAGGACCTGGATCTCGTCGCGCGACCAGTCGTGGCGCAGCCCTGGCGCGGCTGAGAGTTTTCTGACGGCAGGCATGGCAGATGTCCGATGGCGGCGGCTGGGAGAGGCCGGCAGTCTGGAAAGCATGCCATGGTCTGTCAACTTCGCTGCGCGCACTTTGGTTGACGGATGCGTGCGCCTGCTCTGGCCCGCGCGTTGCCTGGTGTGCGGCAACTCGGGGGCTGGCGGACGCGACCTGTGCGCGGCGTGCGCGGGCGCCCTGCCCTGGAACCACAGCGCCTGCGCCACCTGCGCCCTGCCATTGCCGGCAGCAACGGCTGCGCCGGATCGACTACCCGGCCGGCTTTGCGGCGCGTGCCTGCGCAGGCCGCCACCGTTGGCCGCCACCCATGCCGCGTTCGTGTACGCCTTTCCGGTCGACCGCCTGCTGCCGCGGCTGAAGTTCCACCAGGGACTGGCGGCCGGGCGCCTGATGTCGCAGCTGGCGGCCGAGGCCTTTGCCGCGGCGCCGCGGCCCGAGGCGATCGTGCCGATCCCCTTGCACCGCGCGCGTTTGCGTGAGCGCGGCTACGACCAGGCTTTGGAACTGGCCCGTCCGCTGGCGCGCGCGCTGGAGCTACCGCTGCGCGATGACCTGCTGCGGCGGCGCAAGGCCACCGCGCAGCAGTCGCGGCTGGACGCGACTGCGCGCAGACGCAATCTGCGCCGGGCCTTCGACGTCGTCCCGCGCCAGGCCATGCCGGCGCATGTGGTCCTGTTCGACGACGTCATGACCACCGGCGCCACCCTGCATGCCGCGGCCAGCGCACTGCGCAGGGCCGGGATCGAGCGCGTGGACGCATGGGTCTGCGCGCGCGTCCCGTAAATAGCGAAGATGAAAAAGGCGCCGGCTTGGCCGGCGCCTCGATACGACGCGTGCCCCTGTCGCAATCAGGTGGCCGCGGGCGCCGCGACCTTCTCGCGCCGGTTGCCCACGAGCCACAGCGCACCGCCGATCACCACCAGGCCGACCCGGATCAGGGTGCCGACCGTCGGCCCCCAGTTGTCCACCCACATCAACAGCTTGAACTCCATGTTCATGTAATGGAGCACGAACGAGCCCAGTCCCAGCAAGAACAGCAATCCGCCGAATGACTTCATAACGCTCCCCAATGAATACCCGCTCCCCGCGGGCGAGGCGAGTGTACGGGAATCAAGGGCGTGCGGTCCGTCCCGCCGACACACACGGACCGGTCGCGAGCGCTGCCTGTGCAGGCTCTGCTCGCCTACGGCATCGTCGGCGGCACGTAGCTCAGGGTCAGGCCGAGCAGCCACAGCAGTCCCAGCACGAGCGGGATGTGCACCACCAATTGCAGGAAGGTGAACCCGACGATGTCGCGCGCCTTCAACCCCAGCACGCCCAGCAGCGGCAGCATCCAGAACGGGTTGATCAGATTGGGCAAGGCTTCGGCCGCGTTGTAGATCTGCACCGCCCATCCCAGGTGCACCTGCAGCTCGTTGGCCGCCTGCATCACGTAGGGCGCCTCGATGATCCATTTGCCGCCGCCCGAGGGCACGAAGAAACCGAGCACGGCCGAATAGAGTCCTATCACGATGGCAAAGGTGTCGGTGGTCGCCACCTGCACGAACAGGTCCGAAAGCCGCTGCGACAGCGTGACTCCACCCGCACCCGCGGCCTTGGTCAGGATCATCGCGATACCGCCGTAGAGCGGGAACTGGATCAGCACGCCGGTGGTGGCCGGCACCGCGCGCGCCGCCGCATCGAGAAAGCTGCGCGGCCGCCAGTGCAGCAGCAACCCGAGCGAGAGGAACAGCAGGTTGTAGGTGTTGAGGTTGGCGATCGCGCTGCTGGCCGGCTTCGATGCGAACTCGCCGGCGAGCCAGCCAAACGCCAGCAGCGACAGCAGCACGGTCAGCAGCGGACTGTATTCGAGCCATTCGCCCGGACGCGTGGGCTTGTGGATCGCAGGGCTATCGATCGCGGGCGCGACCGGCAGGAAATCGCGCGCAGTGCGCACGCCTTCGCCGGTGGGTGCGGTGAACCAGCACACCGCCAGCGACACCACGATCAGCAGCGCGGTCAACAGCAGCGACTGCCACAGGAAGATGGTCTGCGAAAACGGCAGCACGCCGCTGATCTCCAGCAACCCCGGCGGCATGCTCGCCGGATTGGCCTGCAGCTGGGCGGCCGACGAGGACAGGCCCATGGCCCACACCGCACCCAGGCCCAGGTACGCCGCCGCGCCTGCGGCACGGTAGTCCATGTGCAATGCTTCACGCCTCGCCAGCGCGCGCACCAGCAGGCCGGCGAACACCAGCGAGAAGCCCCAGCTCAGCAGCGAGGTGAGCATGCTCACCAGGCCCACGAAGCAGACCGCGCCGCGGCCGGTCTTCGGCGCCCGCGCCAGCCATTCGATGCAGCGCGCCACCACCGGCGCCGTCGCAGCCACATAGCCGCCGATGACCACGAAGGCCATCTGCATGGTGAAGGGAATCAGGCTCCAGAACCCTTCGCCGAACTGCGTGGCCGTGGCCTGCGGCGACGCACCGAAGGCGATGGCACTGCCCGCCACCACCACCACGCCGAGCACGGCGAACACATAGGCATCCGGGAACCAGCGCTCGGCGAATGCCGAGCAGCGGAGGGCAGCGCGCACCGGCCAGGCAGTACGGGCATCGGCTGACGCGGCCATTGCGCTACTCCTGTGGTGAAGCCCCATTGTGCCCAAACCCCTGTGGGAGCGCGCTCGCGCGCGAATACTCCCGTCGATGTCTCTGGGCAAAGGCATTAGCGCGCAAGCGCGCTCCCACAACCGCGGCTCGGGGCTATGCCGTCGCGTAATCGAACGCGATGCCGGCGAAGATCGCCGCGCCCACCCAGTGGTTGTGCAGGAAGGCGCGGAAGCAGGCGGCCCGGTCCCGGTGCCTGGCGATGAGGAATTCGTAACCCACCAGCAGCACGGCCAGGCCGAGGCCGCCCCAGAAATACCCGCCCAACCGCGCCTGCCAGCCGACCAGCGCCAGCGCGCCGAACATCAGCGCGTACAGCACCCCGATCACCAGCAGATCCAGTTCACCGAACAGGATCGCGGTGGACTTGGCGCCCATGCGCAGGTCGTCCTCGCGGTCGACCATCGCGTACCAGGTGTCATAGGCGGTGGCCCAGAAGATGTTGGACACGTACAGCACCCAGGCCAGCGGCGGCACGCTGCCGGTCAGCGCCGCGAACGCCATCGGGATGCCCCAGCCGAAGGCCATGCCCAGGTACACCTGCGGCAGGTAGGTGTAGCGCTTGAGGTAGGGATAGCTCGCGGCCAGGAACACGCCGACCACGCTGAGCAGCACGGTCAGCCGGTTGAGCGTGAGCACCAGGAAGAACGCGCCCAACATCAGCACCGCGAACAGCGCCAACGCCTCCCGGCCCGAGACCGCGCCGGTCGCCAGCGGGCGGCCGCGCGTGCGTTCGACCTGCGGATCCAGCCAGCGGTCGGCGTAATCGTTGATCACGCAGCCGGCCGAGCGCGTCAGCCACACGCCCGCCGTGAATACGAACCACGGCCACAGCGGCGGCCGGCCTTCCGCCGCCATCCACAACGCCCACCAGGTCGGCCACAGCAACAGCAGCCAGCCGATCGGGCGGTCGCCGCGCACCAGCGCCCAGTATTGCCTCAGGCGCTCGCGCCAGCGCGCGACACGTACGGGTGCGGGTGCGGGCGCTTCGTATCGCTCGTAGGTCATGCGCCGCGGATGATACGCGCGGCTGATCGATCCGGTGCGGCAATTCCGTGGGAGCGGCCTCGGCCGCGAATGCCTTTCACCCGGTCACGGCGGGACGAAGAACATCTGCGAGCAAGCTCGCTCCCACCGCCAATCAATGCGACTCGTGCCGGCCCGCGATCCATGTGCCGCGCAGCTGCAGCTGCGGATCGAGCTGCACCAGGTCGGCCTGGAATCCCGGTGCGATCCGGCCATGCGTGCGCGACAGGCCGAGGAAGTCGGCCGGATACTGCGACGCCATGCGTGTAGCTTCGGCCAGCGGCACGTCGAGCAGGCTCACTGCATTGCGCACCGCGGTCAGCATGTCCAGTGCCGAACCGGCAAGCGCACCGGCGGCGTTGCGGACCACGCCGTCGCGGACCGTGATGGTTTCCCCGTACAGGACGTAGCTCGGATCTTCGCTGCCAACCGGCGGCATCGCATCGGTGACCAGGAAGACCTTGCCGCGCGGTTTCGCCGCCAGGGCCACCCGCAGGCTTGCCGCGTGCACATGCACGCCGTCGACGATGATGCCCAGCCAGCTGCCGCGATCCTCCAGCGCAGCGCCGACCACGCCCGGCGCGCGGCCCTGCAGCGGCGACATCGCGTTGTACAGATGGGTGAAGCCGGTGATGCCGGCTTCGATGGCCACACGCGTCTGCTCGTAGCTGGCGTCGGTGTGGCCGCCGGCGACGATCACGCCATGCGCCACCAGCGCGCGCACGGTCTGGGCCGTCACGTGCTCTGGCGCCAGGGTCACCAGGGTGACGCCGCGACCCAGCGAGGTGGCGAGTGCGATTTCGATGGCGTCGGGCACGCGGAATTTGGCCGCATCGTGGGTGCCCTTGCGCGCTTCGGCCAGCCACGGTCCCTCGAGATGAATGCCCAGGATGCCCGGGGTGCCCTGTGCCATCGCCTCGCGCACCGCCTCGATCCCGGCGCGCATGACGTCCAGATCGTCGGTGATCAGAGTCGGCAGCAGGCCGGTGGTGCCGAAGCGCCGGTGCGCCTGCGCGATCCGGCGCACGCCCTCGACCGTGGGCGAATTGTTGAACAGCACCCCGCCGCCGCCGTTGACCTGCGCATCGATGAAGCCGGGCAACAGATAGTCGCCGCCCAGGTCATGGCGCTGGATGCCGTTCGGCAACTCGGCTTCGTCCAGCAGCGCGTCGATGCGGCCATCGCGCACCAGCACCGCCAGGCCGGACACGAAGTCCTCGCCCGCCAATACCGGTCCGTTGACCAGTGCGACCGTGTCGCTGGCATCCGCGCTCATACGGTTTCGGTCACCTTGTTCAGATGCGGCGGCACGTCGGGATTGTGGCCCCGGCGCAGCGCCAGCGCGTTGACCGCGCGGTAGAAGGCCTGCACGGCCAGCAGCGGCGCGCAGGCAGGATGCGGCGCAGCCGGCAGCGGCAGCGCGTCGCGTACGCCGGTGTTGGCCGACGCCGTCCACACGCGCGCGCCGCGGCTGCGGAATTCGTCCGCCAGCGCCAACGTGCCGGCTTCGGTCGCATCGGGCTGGGTGAAGCACAGCAGCGGGAAGTCGGGTCCCACCAGCGCCATCGGCCCGTGCTTCACCTCGGCCGAACTGAAGGCTTCTGCATGCAGGCCGCAGGTTTCCTTGAACTTGAGCGCCGCCTCCTGCGCAATGCCCAGACCGAGTCCGCGCCCGAGCACGAACAGGTTGTGCGCCTGCGCCAGGCCCTCGACCAGCGGCGACCAGTCGGCCTGCCACGCCGCGCGCAGGGCATCAGGCACCCGTGGCACCGCATCGAGCAGGGCCGGCTGCCCGCTCCAGTGCGCGGTCAGCTGCAGCAACGCGGCCAGCGCGGCCAGATAACTCTTGGTCGCCGCCACGCTACGTTCGGGCCCCGCGCACAGCGGCAGGACCGTATCGGCCAGCGCCGCCAATGGCGAGGTCTCATCGTTGACCAGCACCACCACGCGCGCACCGGCCGCCTTCGCGTCCTCCACGCTGCGCAGCAGATCCGGACTGCGCCCCGACTGCGAGATCGCGATGTACAGCGCGCCATCGAGGCGCTGACGCACGCCATACACCGAGCTGACCGAAGGCGACATCGAAACCGTGGGCAGGCCCAGCTGGGTCTCGAACAGGTATTTGCCGTAGGTCGCGGCGTGGTCGGAACTGCCACGCGCGCAGGTGGCCACGAACGGCGGCGGCGTCGCGCGCAGCTGCGCGGCCAGGGCCACGACCGTGTCGCGATTGCGCGCGAACTGCGCCGCCACGACATCGGCGGCCTCCTGCGCCTCGCCGAACATCAGGGTCTGCTCGGGCGCGGACACGCTCATGCCTGCGTTGCCGCGGGGCGCGCCGCGTGCACGCCGGCAAGTGGCAAGGCAGGTGCGGCGGCGGAGATCGAAAACATGTGCAGGATTTTCCTGATGCGTGGGCGACTCAAGGCCGGGGCTCTGCGGCCGGACACAGCGGCGGCGGTGCATCCTGCGCCTGCGTGCCCCAGCCGGCCGGGTCGGGCTTGTCTTCCAGCGTATAGGCCAGCGTCCCGCCCTGGCGCAGGCGATCCACGTCCAGCCAAACCGCCTGTTGTGCCTGTCCGTCGAACGCGGCCTGGGCAATGTAACGCGGTGCCGGCGCATTGGCACCGGGCGCCTCGACGGTCAGGCGCTTGCCATCGCCCAGTGCGATCTCGATGCGGTCGAACCGGGGCGGATGCAGCAGCAGCTGGCCGCTGCCGGGCATCAGCGGCGAGAAGCCGAGCGCGCTGAACAGGTACCAGGCCGACATCGTGCCCAGATCGTCGTTGCCGGTGACCCCGTTGGGCGCATTGGTGAACAGCGTCTGCGCCGCATGCAGCACCGTCGCGGTCTTCCACGGCTGTCCGATCAAGCTGTACAGCCCCGGCACGTGCATGGTCGGTTCGTTGTTGGGATTGAAGCGGTACTGACCGTAATAGGAGTACGCACCCGACACCCAGGCCTTGCGCGCGGCGTGCTGCGGATCGCCCAGCAGTTCGTCATAGGCGAAGAAGGCATCGAGCCGCTGGCCCATGCGTGCGCGCCCTCCCATCGCCTGGACCAGCCCGGGCAGGTCCTGCGGCACCAGCCACTGGTACTGCCAGCTGGTGCCTTCATGGAAGCCGTAGTGCGAACGCGGGCTGTAGCGCCCCGCCGGCGGCGTGAACCACTCGCCATCCTCCATGCGCGGACGCGGAAAGCCGCTGAAGCCCGACTCCGACTCCTTCAGGTCCGCATCCCAGATCCTGCGCCAGTTGCCGGCGCGCGCGCGCAATGCCATCGCGTCGTCCTTCGCGCCCATCGCTTCGGCCAGCGGCGCGATCGAGCAATCCGCCAGCGCGTATTCCAGGGTGGCCGAACCGCCCTGGTGCGGATCGCCGTCCATGCCCTTGCCGGCGAAGGTGCGGTCGAACGCGACGAATCCCTGTTGCAGATACGAAGGATTGCCGGCGCGGCCGTCGAAGCGCGAGGCCTGCGGCGGCAGCTCCCACGCATTCCTGCGCAGCGCCTTCCATGCCTCCTGCTCGCGGCCTTCGAGCGCACCGTAGCGCCACAGGTCGGCCATGAACGGCGTGACCGGATCGCCGGTCATCACATTGGTCTCGAAATTCGCATAGCCCCAGCGCGGCAGCCAGCCGCCCTGCGCATCGATCGCCAGCACCGAACGCGCGATGTCGCGCGCGCGCTGGGGCCGCAGCAGCGCCAGCAGCTGGTTCTGCGAGCGATAGGTATCCCAGAGCGAGAAGTACTCGTAATAGGTCCAGCCCTTGGCCTCGTGGATGGCGTTGTCGTAGCCGCGGTAGCGGCCATCGGCGTCGCTGCCGGTCAGCGGCTGCAGCAATGCGTGGTAGAGCGCGGTATAGAACACGGTGCGGTCGTCGGCACTGCCACCCTGGACCTGCACGCTCGCCAGTTCCTGTTCCCACGCGTCTTGTGCGCGTTCGCGCATGGCGTCGAAGGGCAGCAGCTTGCCGTCGTGCATGCCGCCGCTGCGCAGATTGTTGCGCGCACCGTTTGCATCGACATGCGAGATCGCGCTGACCGCGGTCACCGAGCGGTCCTTGCCCAGATCGAAGCTGAGCCAGGCGCCGTTGTACGGGTCGTGCTCGCTTTCCATCGAGAAGCGCGCGCCGGGCGTGCCGCCGGCCTGGCCCCAGGTGCCGAACGACTTGAACGGCCGGTCGAACTCGAGCCGGTACCAGGTGGTGTAGCTGCGTCCGCCGCAGAAACTCACCGTGGTCAGCTTGCCTTCCACCGCCCGATCGCCGACCACGCGCACCTGACTGCCGATCACGCGGTGTCTTGCATTCGCCTGGCTGACGTTGACCAGGACATGTCCGGTGCGCGCGTTGGCGGGGAAGGTGTAGCGCTCGGCCGCGGCGCGGGTCAGCGCGGTGGCTTCGGCGTCGATCCCGCCATGATCTGTCAGGCGCACCTTGTAGTAGCCCGCCTGCCCGGCCTCGCCCTCGTGCGTGTAGCGCGAGCCGTAGCGCTTGTAGTCGAAGCTCTTCGCGTCCCTGGTGTCGAAATCGCCGCCCGGCCCGATCGTACCGGTGACCGGCAGCACCGCGACCTGGCCGCCCTGCTCCCAGCAGCCGGCGCCGGAGATGAAGGAGTGTCCGAAGCCGTAGATCTTCTCGTCGTCGTAGCGCCAGCCCGAATAGTGGGTGCCGATCGGGCTGACCTGGATCAGGCCGAACGGCGCCGAGGCACCGGGAAAGGTGTTGCCGTCGTCCTTGCTGCCGATGAAGGTGTTCACGCTCTCGACCAGCCGGCCGGGGGCCTGCGGCGTAACCGGCACGGCCTGCACCACCGCGGAGCCGAGCAGCGCGGTGACCGCGCACAGCAGCGCACCGAAACGCGCCGTCGCATTGCGTGCCGCCAAGCTGCGAAGACCAGCCCGCGTGGATCCGAAGACCGTCTGTCGCCCAAGCCGCGCTCTACCCATTGTCGTGCTGTCTCCAATTCATGCTGGCGGTCGGGCCATCTGCCCCATCGCCCTCTGGGCACACATCACGGTGCCGGAAGCGAACGAGCCCGGCTTGCACCGGGCTCGTGTTGTGCCGCAGACCACCGAGCGGTGGCAACCTCAGTCGAACTTGTACACGATCTCCGCCGCGACTTCGCGGCCCACTGGATTGGCGACGCAGTAGGCGAACCCGCCGCACCACTTGTCCTGGAAGTGATCGTCCAGGATGTTGTTGACGTAGAGGTTCAGGCGCAGCGCGTCGCTGGCCTGATAGCCGACGCTGGCGTTCCAGTAAATCCGGTCCTGGTTGTAGAACTTCACCAGTTCGCTCTGCTGGCCGTAGGTGATGCTGCGCTCGCCGTCCGCATTGACGCGCAGGTCCGTGCAGTCGGTCCCCACGTCCGGACGGAAGCCGCTGGGCAACGCGGCGCACTGGTTGTAGCGGTCGCTGCGCTTGCCCGCGGTCCAGTCCGCGTACAGCACCGTGGTCCACTTGTCGATATTCCAGGTGGCGCTGGCGCGGCCGCGGTAGCGGATGTCCCCGTCCTGGTCGATGGTGTTCTCGAAGGGATCGCCCGGGAACTGCGCGACCTTTTTACTCAACTGCCGGGTGTAGTTCAGCGCGAAGTCGAAGCTGCCCCAGTTGGCCGTCTCCCAGTGATAGCGTGAGGCCACGTCGAAACCGCTGACCTCCTGTTGGGCGCGGTTGATCGGCCCGATCTCGACCCGGGTGACCATCGGTGGCAACGGCCCCGCGCCGTCCGGATCAGGCCCGTCGCGCGTCACCCGGCCGATCTGCAGTGCGCACAGCGCGTCGCTGGGTGGTGCGCGGTCCGGCTTGTCGGAGGGCCGTTCGGCACCGTCCACCAGGCACAGAGCCTCGTCCAGCAGCACGTCGTCGGCGCTGACGTCGTCGATCGCGTTCTCGATGTTGATGCGCCAGTAATCGGCGCTGAGCGAGAAACCCTCGAACGCATCCCAGACGAAGCCGTAGGTGAACGAGTCGCCGGTCTCATATAGCAGATCCTCGGTACCTTGCCGCGCGATGGTCGGGTTGTCGACGTGGTAGGGATCGCCGTCGCCGCCCTGGCAGATGCTCTGGTTTTGCCGGTTGGGATCCGACAGGCAGGCCCGGTAATCGACCAGGTCGAACACACTTTCGCTGGGCTGGGCGTAGACGAAGTGCATGTCAGGCGCACGGAAGCTGGTGGCGTAGCTGGCACGCAGCAGCAGATTGGAGAACGGACGGTATTCCAGGCCTGCGTTCCAGGTGGTGGCCGCATCGTCGGCGACCGCGTCGTAGCGGTCGTAGCGACCAGCGGTGGACAGGGTCAGGTTCTTCAGCAGCGGGATCTTGAACTCCACGCCCGCCGCATAGCGCTTGCGCTCGCCACCGCCCTGCTCGATGTTGCCAAAGGGAGTGAAGTACGCCGGATTGGTGCCCAAGGTGTTCGGGTCGGGTGTGAGGCGGTAACCCTGCTTCGCCGCTTCCAGGCTGCCGGCGAAGCCGATCGGGCCCGCCCAGCCCTCGAACAGATCGCCGCTGATCACCGCGCTGGCCTGGGTCAGCCAGGTCTTCGCCTTCTTGTCGCCCATCACGAAGAAGCTGCGGTAGTCTTCGGGCGTGATCGGATACCAGAGCCGATCGTAGTCGGGAGTATGGATCGAAAGACCTGTACCCGGGTCGGTGCCGAGCGACGGGCCGAGGAAGAAGTCGGCGGTGCGCGCTTCATGCGCGGTCGGGAAGCGCTCGCGCAGCGAGTACTCGGCATGGCCGACCGCCAGGTCCCAATCGAAGCGGTCGTTGAAGATCGTGCCACGCAGTCCGGTCTGGAAGTCGAAGTTGACCTCTTCCGACTTGGTTAGCGCGTAGTCGACGCCGCCGATCTGGCTCGGCGAGAAATAGCGCACCATCGACAGCGAACGGCCCAGGTTCGGGTCGTAGAACGTGTTGCTGCCCCAGGCAGGCATGAAGGTGTTGCTCTCGCCGGTGGAGGTCCAGTAGCCATAGGTCGCCCAGGCCTCGACGTTGCCGAACTGCTTGGTTCCGTACAGGTAGAACGAGAAGTCCTCGCTGCCGTTGCGCAGGGTCCAATGCTCGAACACGGCGCGGTGGCCGCACTGCACGCCGGTATCGGTCGCCGCGCCGGTGAAGTCGTCGTACTGGATCCGGGGCTGGTAGAAGAAGTCGTTGTCGTGCTGCTCGCACGCATCCAGCGGCGGCGCAAGCCGCTCGCCGGTATTGACATCGACCAGGCGGATGGCGGTGCTGGGCAGGTTGGTCGCAACGCCCTGCTGCACGCCGCCGTAACCCCATGTGCGCCGCGGCGCATCGAATTCCGAATCCATCCAAGGCCGGTCGTGCGCCCACAACGGCTCGCGGTCGAAGTACTGCATGCTGTAGGTCACGCTCCAGTCCTCGCCGCTCTTGCCGCCGGACCAGGAAGCATCGCGCACGGTGCGGCCGCCCTCGGTGGTGGTGCCCCAGCGCGCGCGGAAGGTGTCGCCCTCGATGTCCTTCTTCAGGATGATGTTGACCACGCCGGCGACCGCGTCGGAACCGTAGATCGCCGAGGCGCCGCCGGAGAGCACTTCGATGCGGTCGACGATCCCGGTAGGGATGTTGTTGTAGTTGGCGAAGTTGCTCTTGCCCTGGTAGGGCAGCGGGTAGTCGGCCACGCGATGGCCGTTGATCAGCAGCAGGCTGCGGCCGGGGCCGAGGTTGCGCAGGTTGAGCGGGCTGGCGTTGACCGAGCTCTGGCCCCAGTCGTAGTCGTTCTGCACGTTGCCGGTGACCTCGGTGAGCGAGCCCAGCGCCTCGTACACCGTGGTGAAGCCCTCCTTGCGGATCTGCTCGCCGGTGATCACTGTCACCGGCGCCGGGCCTTCGACTTCCGAGCGCTTGATGCGCGAACCGGTGACCACCACGTTGTCGAGGGTCGTGGCCTCCTCGGCGGGGGCCGGGGTCTGGTCTGCATCGGCCTCTTCTGTCGAGGCGTCCGGCGGGGTCTGCGGGTCCTGCGCCGCGGCGATGAGTGGCGTGCTCAGCGCGAAGGCCAGGGCGGCCGCCAGAATGCTGCGGCTGGGCGTCGTGCAACGGGTCATGTCGAGTCCTCTCCCAAGGGCTATCGGTTTAAAGGTCCAGCCTGTGATGCGATTGGCGTGCCCGCATAGCCTGGGCCTGCCCTCCTTGGATGAAGACCTTAATCGCTAAAATCTCATGAAAATGTGATTCACTTTGCAAATTAGAACGATCTAAACCGCCGAATGTGATGAAATCGCTTACATCGATTGACCCGTCCGCCGACTGGCGCGACCGTGCGCGAACGGGCAGTTGGTCGGACCACGGCCCGTCTTGAGGAGACCCCGCCTTGCACCCTCGCCGCGAATTCCTGCGCCTGCTGGCGCTCTCCGCCGCCGCGCTCGGGATCGCGCCGGAACGGCTCCCGGCCGCGACCCTGCCCGCGGGGGAAAAAAACGCAGGCGCGGGCGGGGCTGGTGCACCCATGGTCCTGTCCACCTGGGACTTCGGCGAAGCGGCCAATGCCGCTGCCTGGCAGATCCTGGAACGGCGCGGCAGCGCGCTCGACGCGGTCGAGGCCGGTGCGCGCGTGCCCGAGGCCGACCCCGAGAACCATTCGGTGGGCCTGGGCGGCTATCCGGACCGCGATGGCCACGTGACCCTGGACGCCTGCGTCATGGACCACCTGGGCAACCTGGGATCGGTCGCCTGTCTGGAGGACATCGTGCATGCGGTGTCGGTGGCGCGGCGGGTGATGGAACGCACTCCGCACGTGCTGCTGGTGGGCGAAGGCGCGCTGCAGTTCGCCCTGGCCCAGGGCTTCGAGCGCCAGAACCTGCTGACGCCCGCCGCCGAGCAGGCCTGGCGCGAATGGCTCAAGACCGCCGAGTACCAGCCGCAGCCGAACATCGAGCAGATGGGCAAACGCCCCCCCGCGCACGACCGCATGCCCGGCGCCGGCGAGGCCAACCACGACACCATCGGCATCCTGGCGCTGGACCACGCGCGCCATCTGGCCGGTGCCTGCACCACCAGCGGCATGGCCTTCAAGCTGCGTGGCCGCGTGGGCGATTCGCCGATCTCCGGCGCAGGCCTGTTCGTCGACGGCGAGGTCGGCGCCGCCACCGCCACCGGCGTGGGGGAGGAATGCCTGCGCATATGCGGCTCGCACACGGTGGTCGAACTGATGCGTCAGGGACGCACGCCCGAGGGCGCCTGCCGCGAAGCGGTCGAGCGCATCGCGCGCCGCTATCGACCGCCGCGCAAGGATCTGCAGATGGCTTTCATCGCCCTGCATCAAGACGGGCGCTACGGCGGCTACGCGCTGCAGCAGGGCTTCAGCTACGCCGTCACCGACGCCGGCGGCACGCGCCACGTCACGGCGCCGAGCCTGACATGAAGCGATCCGCGAGCGCGCCAGACAACAGCGTCCGTGCAACACGGGCGCAATGGGGAGCGGGGAAATGCCGTTGCACAGGTCGCGCCGGGTCACGCTGACCGACGTCGCCCAGGCCTGCGGCGTGTCGCGCGCGACCGTCTCGCTGGTGCTGCGCGGCAGCCCGCTGGTGCACGCCGAGACCCGCGCACGGGTCGAGGCGGAAATGCTGCGCCAGGGCTACGTCTACAACCGCGCCGCCGCCAACCTGCGGCAGCGGGTGTCGTCGACCGTGGCCCTGGTGATCAACGATCTGTCGAACCCGTTCTTCGCCGAATTCGCCGCGGGCGTGGACGAAGCGCTCGGCGAGCGCGGCTACGTCACCCTGCTCGGCTGCAGCAACGAATCGGCGGAGCGGGAGCGGATCGTGCTCGGGTCACTGGTGCAGCAGCACCCGGCCGCGATCATCCTGTCGCCGGCCGAGGACAGCACCGCGGCCGGCGTGGCTGCGGCGCTCGGCCCGCGCACGCCCTTGCTGGTGTTCAACCGGGCGCTGGGCGGCACCGCTCCGACCGGATTCCAGTTCGACTTCCTCGGCCTGGCCAACCGCAGCGGCGCCCGCCTGGCCACCGAACACCTGCTCGCGCGTGGCCACCGGAGGATCGTGTTTTTCGGCGGCCATGCGGACTCGAGCTCCTGCCGCGAACGGCGTCTGGGCTATCAGGATGCGTTGGCCGCTGCCGGCATCGCGCTTGATCCGGCCTGGATGATCGAATCCGCGCCCACGCGCCTGGACGCCTGCGCCCGCACCGCGGCGCTGTTCGCGGCGGTGCCCGACGCAACCGCCGCGGTCTGCTACAACGACGCGGTCGCCCTGGGCCTGATGCTCGGACTGGCCCACCACGGCCGCCGGCCTGGGGTCGACTTCGCCCTGACCGGTTTCGACGACATCCCCGAGGCGGCGGTCAGCATGCCGCCCCTCACCACGTTGTGCGCCGACCCGCGCGAACGCGGGCGGCAGGCTGCGCAGATCGTGCTGGCGCAGGTCGCACCGGGCGGCGCCGTCTCGCACGCGCCGGTGATCGCACCGGTGCGCCTGGTCGAACGCGAGAGCAGCTGCCATGCCGATTTTCGCTGACGTCCCGATTGATCCCGATCTGCCCTACACGGACATGCCCCGATACCAACACGAAACCCGCAGCAAACAGGACGCTCACGGATGAACACCATCGTCTGCTTTGGCGAAGCATTGATCGATTTCCTGGCCGCGCCCGTGCCGGATCCGACACAGGCGCGCGTGTTCCGCCAGTTCGCAGGCGGCGCGCCGGCCAACGCCGCGGTCGCAGTCGCGCGCCTGGGCGGTACCTGCGAATTCGTCGGCATGCTCGGCGAGGACATGTTCGGCGACTTCCTGCTGCATAGCCTGCGCGAAGCCGGCGCGGGCACGCGTTACGTGCGGCGCACCGACCGTGCGCGCACGGCGCTGGCGTTCGTATCGCTCGATGCCAATGGCGAGCGCAGCTTCAGCTTCTATCGTCCGCCGGCGGCGGATCTGCTGTTTTCAGAATCAGATTTCGACCCAGCCTGTTTTGCCGCAGCCGGCGTCTTCCACGTGTGCAGCAACAGTCTCACCGAGCCGGGCATCGCCGCGGCGACCCTGGCCGGGATGCGGCGCGCGCGCGCGGCCGGTGCGCTGGTCAGCATCGACCTCAATCTGCGACCGGCGCTGTGGGCGGACGCCGCGCCGGTGCCGGCGCGGCTGTGGCAGGCGCTCGAAGGCGCCGACCTGGTCAAGCTGGCGCGCGAGGAGCTGGAGTTCCTGCAGGCCGAAGGCGGGCTGATGGCCGATGCCGTCGTCGCGCGGCTGCTGCAGCACGCGCGGCTGGTACTGGTCACCGATGGTGCGGCGCCGGTCCGCTGGTATACGCGCGCCCAGCGCGGGCAACTGCCGACGGTTCGGGTCGAGGCCGTGGACACCACCGCGGCCGGCGACGCCTTCATCGGCGGACTGCTCGTGCAGCTGCAGCGCGAAGCCGTCGATGCGCACGGCTTCGACGCCTTCCTGGGCGATACCGGCAGGCTCATGGAGGCGCTGCGCTACGCGTCGGCCTGCGGCGCGCTGGCGGTGACCCGCTACGGTTCGTTCGCGGCATTGCCCACGCACGAGGAAGCGATGGTCCTGCTCGGCACCAGCGCGGCCGCCTGACGGCGGCCTGCGCCGCGCGCGTTACGCCGCGCGCTGCTGCAGGTACCAGCTGGCCGCGCCGATCACGCCCTTGTGTGGGTGGTCGATCAGCCGCACCGGGACCCGTTCGAGCACCCGCCGCATCTCGCCCTTGTGGAGAAAGCGTGCGGCGAAATCGCTGCGCTCCAGCAGGCCCTGGATCTTGGTCACGATCCCGCCGGCGACGAACACCCGGGTCGCACCGGTCACCAGCACCGTGTCGGCCAGCAGGCTGCCGAACTGCGCGCAGAACAGTGCGACGGCCTCGACCGCCTGCGGGTCGCTGCCCGCTCCCGCGGCGTCGGCGACTTCCGCCGGCGTGGCGCAGCGCGTCACCACGCCTTCGATCGCGCACAGCGTCCGGTACAGGCGCAACAGGCCCGGCCCGCTCACCGCCTGCTCGACGCTGACATAGCCGGCATCGCCCTGCAGTCGCGCGAGCACCTGACGCTCGCGCGCGGTACCGGGCGCCAGCGATACCTGCCCGGCTTCGCTGGGCAGCACCTTCCAGCCGTCGCCGACCGGGACCCGTAGCGCCGCCCCGAAACCAGTGCCCGGACCGACCACGAGCACCGGCCCGGGCTCGGCGGACAGCGTTCCGGGCATCAGCGCGACGCCGTCCTCCGGGCCCATGCACTGCGTGGCATAGGCCACGGCGACGAAGTCGTTGACCGCGCAGGCGCGTGCGATGCCCAGCGCGCGGACCTCCGGCAGCGACACCGGCCAGGGCAGGTTGAGGCTGATGATGGTGTCGCCGCGGCGCATGCCGGCGCAGCCGATCGCCGCATCGTCCACCGCGCCACGCCCGGCGAGGAAATCGGCCAGGATCGGCGCCAGTCCCGGGAAGTCGGCGCACAGATATTTGTGCTGGTCGACGATCTCGATGCCGCCATCTCCACGTGCGCGCACCAGCGCCAGACGGGCATGGGTGCCGCCGATGTCGGTGGCCAGGAAGGGCTCGCGGATTGCCTTGTTCATCGTGTCGTGGGTCGTGTCCATTCGCAGTCTACGCAACCGCGTCGTGCCGCAATGCCGCGACCAGGCGCCGCACCTGGTCCTCGTCGCTGCGCAGTTCGCCCGCTGCCATGCCGAGGCTGGCCGCGCTGCTATGGCGCATGGCCGACGCCAGCACGCGCTTGGCCGACGCGTGGAATTCGCGCGCACCGGTCAGGCGAAGGAGTTGCGCGATGTTGCTCTCGTCGATCCCGGCGCCGGGCATCAGCACGATGCGATCGCCGGCCTGCTCCACCAGCGCGCGCAGCCTGGCCGCGCCCTCCGGCGCGCTGGCTGCGCCGCCGGAACTGAGCACGCGTTCGCAGCCCAGCGCGATGATGGCTTCCAGCGCCTGCGCCGGATCGCGGCAGACATCGATGGCGCGGTGGAAGGTGACACCCAGGCCAGCGGCCGCCGCGACCAGCTCGCCGCAGCGCGCGGTGTCGACATCCCCGTCGGGGGTCAGCGCGCCGGTCACCACGCCGTCGCAGCCGGCCGCGCGGCACCAGGCGATGTCGCCGAGCATGGTCGCGTGCTCGGACGGGCTGTAGGCGAAATCGCCGGCGCGCGGCCGGATCAGCACGTAGACCGGGATCTGCAGCCGCTCGCGGACCTGCAGGACCAGGGCCGGCGACGGGGTCAGCCCGCCCACTTCCAGCGCTGCGCACAGTTCGATCCGGTCGGCGCCTCCCGCCTGCGCGGCGAGCGCCGAATCCAGCGAGTTGGCTGCGATTTCGAGCAGCGGGCGCATCCCCGGGCGCGGCGCCTCATCCGGCGCATCGCTCATGGCGACAGGTCCAAGCGGACGACGCTGACCTCGGGATCCGGTGCCGCAGCCGGCAGGCGCAGGCGCAGCTCGCCGTCGCCCTGATCGATCCCGATACGCGCATCCGGATCCGCCAGCAGGCGGGCGCTGGAAACCGCCTGCGCCAACGGCAACCGCAACACATCGTCCCGCGGCCAGTCGAAGACGTGCAGGTACAGCCGCTCCGCTGCGCCGCCTTCGGCCGGCTTGCGGGTGATCCGGCCCCAGGCCGGCGTCTGTTCCAGCGGGGTCGCCGAGGTGCCATGGATGGCCTCCCCGTTGATTTGCATCCAGCGGCCGATGCCCGCCATCCGCTGGAGAGCACGCTGCGGGAACTCTCCTTCAGCGGTCGGCCCGACGTTGAGCAGGAAATTGCCACCCTTGCTGGCGCTGTCGATCAGGTGCCGCAGCAGCACGCCGGTCGATTTCCAGTCCGCCTCGCTGTCGTTCACGAATCCCCACTTCTGGTTCATCGTCATGCAGCTTTCCCAGTAATTACCGGGACCGAGGCCCTTGGCCGGCACTTCCTGCTCGGGAGTGTGGAAGTCGCCCGGCATGCCGGTCGGGCTGATGCCGGCCATGCTGCCTTCGCGCGAGTTGAAGATGCGGTTGTTGATGATGATGTCCGGCTTGAGCCCGCGCAGGAAGGCTTCGAGGTCGCGCGCGTCTTCCTGCGTCCACCAGTCGACCCATTCGCCGTCGAACCACAGCACGTCGACGTCGGCCCGTTCCACCAGTTCCCTCAGTTCGGTCTTCATGTCGCGCACGTAACGCGCCTTCTGCGCCGGATCGATCAGGGTCGGATTGAGCGCACCGGGCTTGCTCTCGCGCTGCGACGGATCGTGCCAGTCCATGATCGAGTAATACACGCCGAAGTGCAGGCCCTGGCGGCGCGCGGCCTCGGCCAACGGCTCGATCACGCCCTTGCCGTACGGCGTACGCCGGGCGATGTTGTAGTCGGTGCCCTGCGTGTCCCACATGGCGAAGCCTTCGTGGTGCTTGCTGGTGAGGATCACGTATTTCATGCCGGCGTCCTTCGCCGCGCGCGCCCAAGCCTCGGGGTCGTACTTCACCGGATTGAAGCGCTCCGCCAACCGTTCGTATTCGGCCTTGGGGATGTCCGCCTCCTCCATGATCCATTCCCCGTAGCCGCGCTTGCCCTGCCATTCGCCCGCGGGCACCGCGTACAGGCCCCAGTGGATGAACAGGCCGAAGCGGGCATCGGTCCACCAGGCCAGGCGTTCGGCCTTCTGCGCGGAGGTTTCCTTCCCGTGCGCCGCGGCCGTGGAACCGGGGGACGCTGCGGGCGATGCCGGTACGGGCGCAGGCTCGGCTTCCGGCTCCGGCGTCCGGCTGCAGGCCAGGCCCACTGCAGCGGCCAGCAGTCCGAGGGCGAGCAGGCGCAGGGCGGGCTGTGGCATTCGGGGTTCCTGAGGGACGTAGGGGGAATCGGGGGGCAACCGGGGGACGCGACGGCTTGCATGCGCCGGGGAGGACGTTAGCATTGGTCCAACCAATGGGCCAGAGTCCAAACAGGGGAAAGCATGCCAGGCCGCCCATTCCGGATCCCGCGCCCAATCCCGAGCCCCATTCCGCTCCTGCTGGCGGGGCTGCTCGCCCTGGGCGGTCCCACGCCGGTGGCGGCCCGGACCACGGACGCCTCCTCCACCGCCGCCGAGTCCGCGCAGGCCAGGGCCCAGCGCATGCAGTGGTTCGCCGACGCCAAGTTCGGCGTGTTCATCCACTGGGGCATCTATGCGGTGGACGGGATCGACGAGTCCTGGTCGTTCTTCAACGGCAAGATCTCGCACCCCGACTACCTCAGGCAGCTGCGCGGCTTCACCGCCGAGCGCTATGACCCCAAGGCCTGGACGGACCTGATCAAACGCGCCGGCGCGCGCTATGCCGTGCTCACCACGCGCCACCACGACGGCGTGGCGCTGTGGGATTCCAGGCAGGGCCTCAACGTGGTGCGCGATACGCCGGCCGGGCGCGACCTGGTCGGTCCCTTCGTCGACGCGCTGCGCGCCGACGGCCTCAAGGTCGGGCTGTATTACTCGCTGCCGGACTGGTCGTATGCCGATTACGACGTGTTCACCCGCCAGCGCAAACGCTACGACTTCAGGCGCGAACCGCAACGCTGGCAGCGCTACCTTGGCTACATGCGCGAGCAGATCGACGATCTGGGCACCCGCTACCGCCCCGACCTGTACTGGTTCGACGGCGACTGGGAGCACAGCGCGGCCGAATGGCAGGCGGACCAGGTGCGCCACGACATCCTGACGCGCAACCCGGCCGCGATCATCAACTCGCGCCTGCAAGGTCATGGCGATTACGCCACCCCCGAACAGGGCGTCCCGGTGCTGCGTCCGGCCGAGCGCTGGTGGGAACTGTGCCTGACCATGAACCGGTCCTGGGGGTACCAGCCGCGCGATACCGAGTACAAGGACGCCAACCAGCTGATCCACATCCTGGCCGATACCATCGGCATGGGCGGCAACCTGCTGCTCGACATCGGCCCCAGACCCGACGGCACCATCGACCCACGCCAGGTCGAGATCCTGGAGAAGATGGGGCGCTGGACCAACAAGCATGCCGAGGCGATCTACGGCAGCATGGCCGGCATCGGCCTGCCGCATTTCCACGGGCCTAGCACGCTCTCCAAGGACCGCCGGACCGTGTACCTGTTCGTCGACGGCCGCCCGAGCGGCGAACTGCTGGTCAAGGGCCTGGACAACAAGGTGTTGCGCGCGCGCGTGGTGGGCGGCGATGCCGAGGTCGGCCACCGCGTGCTCGGCAAGCACGACTGGAGCAAGGTCCCGGGACTGCTCTACCTGCGCGTGCCAGATCGCGCCTGGGATCCGGACATGACCGTGGTGGCGCTGGAGCTCGATCGCCCGGCCTCGCTGTTCGAAGAAGAGGTCAAGGCAATCGAAAGCAACGAGTAGCGCGCATCGCGCCCGGGCGGGAGCGGCGTCAGTCGCGAGCCCTCCCCGGACCCGCTGCACGAAAGCCAGAAAGCTCGCGGCTGACGCCGCTCCTACGCAATCGGAGACCACGATGAAGACGATGTTGGGTATTTCCACACTGCTGCTCGGGCTGCTGGCGGCCAACCCCGCCCGCGCCCAGCACGAAGAACATCCCTACGTCCCCGAGACCGATCCGCTGGTCGTGCGCAAGCTGGAGCAATGGCAGGACTGGAAGTTCGGTTTCATGATGCACTGGGGCCCGTACAGCCAGTGGGGCATCGTCGAGTCGTGGTCGATCTGCTCCGAGGACGTGGGCTGGTGCGGACCGCCCAAGGGCAACAAGCACACCGCCAGGTACGTCGACGACTACGTCGGCTACGTCAAGGCATACGAACAACTGCCGACCACGTTCGACCCCGTGAAGTTCGACCCGGATGCCTGGGCGCGCGTCGCCAAGGACGCTGGCACGAAGTACGTCGTGTTCACCACCAAGCACCACGACGGATTTTCCATGTTCGACACGCGCCAGACCGACTACCGGATCACCGCGCCGAACGTGCCGTTCCACACCAACCCGCGCGCGAACGTCGCCAAGGAAGTGTTCGATGCCTTCCGTGCGCAGGGCTTCGGCATCGGCGCCTATTTCTCCAAACCCGACTGGCACAGCGACGCCTACTGGTCGCCGCGCTGGGCCACCCCCAATCGGCACAACAACTACGACACCCGCAAGCATCCGGACCTGTGGAAGCGCTTCGTGAAGTTCACCCATGCGCAGATCGGCGAATTGACCCGCGATTACGGCGCGCTGGACATCCTGTGGCTGGACGGCGGCTGGGTGCGCGCACGCGACACCATGGACGACATCGCGCAGGGCACGGCCGGCGTGCCGTGGCCGCAGGACATCGACATGCCCGGCATGGCGGCGTTGGCGCGCAGGAACCAGCCCGGACTGATCGTGGTCGACCGCGCGGTCGGCGGCCGCTACGAAAACTACCGCACGCCCGAGCAGAAGATCCCCGACGAGCCGCTGCCGTACCCGTGGGAAACCTGCATGACCCTGGGCGACTCGTGGAGCTACACCCCCAACGACAACTACAAGCCCGCACGCCAGGTGGTGCAGATGCTGGTCGACGTGGTGGCCAAGGGCGGCAACTACCTGCTCAACGTGGGCCCGCAGCCCGATGGCCAGCTGCCTGACGAAGCGGTGCAGCGGCTGCGCGAGATCGGCGCGTGGATGCAGGTCAATGGCGAGGCGATCTACGCCAGCCGCGCGGTCGCGCCCTATCGCGCCGGCAAGTTCCGCTACACGCGACTGAAGAATGGCGACGTGTATGCCATCTACCTGCCGGATGCGAAGGAGAAACGCCTGCCGGCGAAGCTCGAAATCCCCGGCCCGGCACCGCGCGCAGGGACGCAGCTCGCAGTGCTGGGCAGCGACGCCGCGTTGGCATGGCGTCGCGACAACGACAAGACCGTGCTCGATGTGCCCGAAGGCGTGCGCAAGGACACCGCAGGCGCCTACGCCTGGGCGATCCGACTGCCGGGCGCGATGCAGGCCGCGCCATGAGCGCGCGCCTGCGCGCCGGCGCGTTGCTGTCATGCGGCGGCGCGTCCTGCACCATGGAACTGTCGTGCGAGCGACGTCACGTCCCCACGCCCACCCACGCTGTCGAGAGACACTGCCCATGAATCATTCCAGCCGCAGCGGTTTTGTCCTCGACCGGCGACGTTTCCTGGCTTCGCTGGGCGCGGCGGGGTCGGCCACGGCGCTGTCCGCGCTGCCTGCCGGTGCCCTGGTCGCGGCGGAAGCCGGATCGCGTCCGCGCCCGTCGCCCGCGCAGCTGGCCTGGCAGCGCGAGGAACTCTCGCTGTTCGTGCATTTCGGCATCAACACCTTCACCGACCGCGAATGGGGCACCGGCGAAGAGGACCCGAAACTGTTCGCACCGGCCGCGCTGGATGCGCGGCAATGGGTGCAGGTGGTGAAGGACGCGGGCTTCCGCAGCCTGGTGCTCACCGCCAAGCATCACGACGGCTTCTGCCTGTGGCCCAGCGCGACCACTGCGCATTCGGTGGCGTCCAGCCCGTGGCGCGACGGTAAAGGCGACCTGGTACGCGAGTTCGTCGATGCCTGCCGCGACGCCGGCCTGCGCGCGGGCCTCTACCTCTCGCCCTGGGACCGCAACCACCCCAGCTACGGCCAGGGCCGCGCCTACAACGACGTCTACATCGCCCAGCTCACCGAGCTGCTGGGCCACTACGGGCCGCTGTCGGAAGTGTGGTTCGACGGCGCCAACGGCGAGGGCCCGAACGGCAAGCGCCAGACCTACGACTGGCCGCGGATCCACGCCACCGTGCGGCGGCTGCAGCCGGACGCGGTGATGTTTTCCGACGCCGGCCCGGACGTGCGCTGGGTGGGCAACGAGAGCGGCAGCGCCGGCGCGACCAACTGGAGTCCGGTGGATCCGGCGCGTGTGCCGGCGCCGGGTGCGGGCGATCCGTGGACGATCGAGGCGCTGCAGCAGGGCGACCCCGACGGCGCGGTCTGGCGCCCTGCCGAGACCGACGTGTCGATCCGCCCGGGCTGGTTCTGGCACGCGCATGAATCCGACAAGGTGCGCACGCCCGAGAACCTGCTCGGCCTGTATTTCAATTCGGTCGGCCGCAACAGCAAGCTGCTGCTGAACGTGCCGCCCAATCGCGACGGCCTGCTCGATGCGCCTGACGTGGCGGCGCTGCAGGGCTTCCACGCGCGCAAATCCGCGCTGTTCGCGCACGACCTGCTGCGCGGCGCACGGGTGCGCGCCAGTGGCGGACGCGATGCCGAAGCCGTGCTCGATCCCGATCCCGACCGCCACTGGCAGGCGGATGCGGACGCGCGCAGCGGCTGGCTCGAGTTCTACCTGCCCGCGCCGGTGCGCTTCGACGTGGTACGCGTCGCCGAGGCGATCGCCCATGGCCAGCACATCGCCGCCTGGCGCGTGCAGCTGCATACCGGCAGCGCCTGGCGCACCCTGTCCTGGGGCAACACCCTCGGCTACTGCCGGCTCGCGCGGATCGCGCCCGTGCTCGGCCAACGCCTGCGCCTGCTCGTCGACTTCGCCTACGAGGCTCCGCGCATCGCCCAGGTCAGCCTGTTCCGCGATCCGGGCGCCGTCGCGCCGATCGCGCGGCCGGACGATCACAGCGACGCCGACTGACCCGAGTACGGCATGCGCGCGGCATCGCGCGCATGGACACGTCGCCCCTCAGCGTGCGGCCGGCACCAGCTCGACCCGGTCGATCGCCCACAGCGTGTGACGATAGTCGCCGCTGAACTTCAGGCACAGGTCGCGTGTCGGCATTGGCGATGGCAGCGCGATGTCGAGCTGTTCGGTCGCCGCATCGGTCTGCGCGACTTTTGCCGATGCCAACGGCCTGCCTTCGCAGGTGTTGCCGAACACCTGCAGTGCGGCCGGTGCGCTCGCCTGGTTCGGCGGCGCTGCCGCCGCGGACTCGCCGCCGAACTGGAAGTTGTATGGCAGGTCGACGATCTCCGCGCGCAGCGACGCCGCGCCCTCGAGCGGCGCCTGTTTCCACAGCCAGCACGGGCCGGCGATGTCGACCGGCACGACCGCGCGCTCGCCCTGCAGCGGTTCGTCGTCCTCGACCCGCAACACGTAGCCTTGCTTGCGGCAGGGCGCGAGTTGCTCGGCATCGCGGCTGCGCAGCAGCGCTGCGTCGATGCGCTGGCTGCGCGTCCGCGCCAGCGGCTTGCCGTCGAGGAAGGCATTGGCGGACACGGTCGCGGGCAGCTTCAGCTGCAGCGGCTGCGCGTACAGCTCCGACCGCGCCGTCGGCTCGCTGCCGTCGGTGGTGTAGCGCAGTTCGCCGAAGCCGGCCTGGTTGGCGAGCGCGACCTGCGCGCCGTCGCCCTGTGACTGGGCCTCGATCCGCACCGCGAATGCGCTGTCGGCCGCGCGGATCCCGGCGTGCGCGAAGCGTCGCATCTGCGGCGCGAGGCGTTGCAGGAAGCCGTTCCAGTCGCGCGATGCCTTCGGCGACCAGGCGACTTCCGCCAGCGCGCTCAGGCGCGGGAACGCCATGTGTTCCACGCGCGCCTCGGTGCGCACGTGCTCGGTCCACAGGTTGGCCTGGGTGCCCATGACATGCTTGGCCTGCTCCGCATCCAGCTCGGGCGGCACTGGTTCGAAGTCGTACACCGCCTTCAACGGCGTCGGGTAATCGTGGGCCGGCGGTTCGTCGACTTCCTCCGACTGCATGCGGTTGAGGTAGGTCACATCGCTCGGTGTGAGGACCACGTCGTGTCCCTGCCGCGCCGCTTCCACCGCGCCCTTGGTGCCGCGCCAGGACATCACCGTGGCCTCGGGCGGCAGGCCGCCCTCCAGGATCTCGTCCCAACCGATCAGGCGCCGCTCGTGCGCGACCAGGAACTTCTCGATTCGCTTGATGAACCAGCTCTGCAGCTGCATGTCGTCGGCCAGCCCCAGCGCCTTGCGCCTGGCCTGCACCTGCGACGAGCGCTGCCACTGGTATTTGTCGGCCTCGTCGCCGCCGATGTGGATGTACTGGCCGGGGAAGACCGCCATCACCTCGTTCAGTACGTTTTCGAGGAAGGTGAAGGTCGGATCCTCCACATTGAACAGCCAGGTATGCACGCCCCAGTCCGGCGAGACCGGCGGCGCCTTGCCGGTGACGCCAAGTTCCGGATAGGACGCGATCGCCGCCTGCGCATGGCCGGGCAGTTCGATCTCCGGGACCACGGTGATGTGCAGCTGCCTGGCGTATTCGACGATCTCGCGCGCCTGGGCCTGGGTGTAGAAACCGCCATAGCGCACCGGCTTGCCGACACTGTCGCGCCCGGCCTTGCCGGCGGGTACGCGCCAGGCGCCGACTTGCGTGAGCTTGGGGTAACGCTTGATCTCCAGGCGCCAGCCCTGGTCGTCGGTCAGGTGCCAGTGGAAGACGTTGAGCTTGTGCCGCGCCATCTGATCGAGCAGGCGCTTGATCTCTCCGACGCTCTGCAGGTGGCGCGCGGAGTCGAGCATGAAACCGCGCCAGGCGAAGCGCGGCGCATCATCGATGCGCACGGCCGGCAGCGTCACCGGCAGCTGATTTTCGCCATCGGCTGAGAGCAGCTGCCACAACGACACGCCACCGTAGAACAGCCCGGCCGCACCGCGCGCCCGGATGCGGACACCGTCGGACGAGACTTCCAGCACATAGCCTTCGGCCGACGCCTTGAGCTGCGGGTCGGTGATGAAGGCGATCGCATGACCGGCGTCGCCGGCATCGGACACCCTGGGCGCTGCACCGAAGCTCTCTTCCAGCAGCCGCGCGAACTGTTGCGCTGCCTGGCGCGCGGCGGGGTCGTTGGCGGCGGCGATCACGGGCGTGTCGGCGCGGACCGGAAACCCGCCCTCGCCGCGCGCCGTACTGGCCGGCATGGGAATCAGCGGCAGCGCCGGGACAGCCGTGGCGGGCTGCACCGCGGGCGTTTGCTTGGCATCGGCCGCCTGTGGGCCAGGCGCGTCGCCACAGCCGGCGGCCAGGGTCGCGAGCAGCAGCAGCGCCCAGGTCTTGAAGCCGCCAGTGTTCGATCCGCTTGCTCGCCGCATATCCGCCTCGCCCGTGCATGGTGATCGGGATTCTCGCCCAGCCCCGCCCGCGGGGAGGGTCGGGACGGGGCTGGCGAGAGGGTCCCACGCACCCGGCCGACCCTTCTCCGGCATTGCACCGGGGTAAGGGCCCTCACCCGCCTCCGGCGCTGCCGGGACGGACTCGGTTTGCAACGGGCGAGGGGCACGATAGCATTGGTCCAACCGCTGGACCACTTTCGGCCGGAGCCCATCATGCGCCTGCAAGGCAAGCACGCCCTGGTCACCGCCGCCGCGCAGGGCATCGGCCGCGCCACCGCGCTGGCCTTCGTCCGCGAGGGCGCGCGGGTGATCGCCGCCGATATCAATGCCCACGCGCTGGAGACGCTGCAGGCCGAAGCCGGCGATGCACTGACGCCACTGCGCCTGGACGTGACCGACAGCGCCGCGATCGCAGCCTTCGCCGCACTTCACCAGGATGCCGGCGAGGCGTTCGACGTGCTGGTCAACTGCGCCGGCGTGGTCCACGGCGGCAGCATCCTCGAGGCCTCCGACGAGGACTGGGAATTCGCCTGGCGGCTTAACGTCGGCTCGATGTTCCAGCTGATCCGGGCCCTGCTGCCGGGCATGCTCGCGCATGGCGGCGGATCGATCGTCAACGTCTCCTCGGTGGCGTCCAGCATCAAGGGCGTGCCCAACCGTTTCGTCTACAGCACCACCAAGGCCGCGGTGATCGGCCTGACCAAGGCGGTCGCCGCCGACTTCGTCGGTCGCGGCATCCGCTGCAACGCGATCTGCCCGGGCACCGTGGAATCCCCGTCGCTCGATGCGCGCATCGCCGCTCAGGCGCGCGAGCAGGGAGTGACCTCGGACGCGGTGCGCGCGGGCTTCGTCGCGCGCCAGCCGATGGGGCGGCTGGGCCGCCCCGAGGAGATCGCCGCGCTGGCGGTGTACCTGGCCAGCGACGAATCCGCCTTCACCACCGGCACCGCGCAGGTGATCGACGGCGGTTGGGCAAATTGAAGCAGGAACTAGTGGATCGGAACTAGGAGCATTGGGGAATTTCTCCGCCATACCAGTGCCGTCCGCTAGTTCCTAGTTCCTAGTTCCTCTTCACTAGTTTCTAGTCTGGATTCAATCGAATGAAACTGTTGCGTTACGGCCCGCGCGGCGCCGAAAAACCCGGACTCCTCGATGCCGAAGGCCGCATCCGCGACCTCTCCGCCGTGGTGGACGACATCGCCGGGGAGGCGTTGACGCCCGAAGGACTGCAGCGCCTGCGCGCTCTGGACGTCGCCACGCTGCCACGGGTGGAAGGCGATCCGCGCCTCGGCGCCTGCGTCGGTCGGGTCGGCAAGTTCGTCTGCATCGGACTGAACTATTCCGACCACGCCGCCGAAACCGGCGCCCAGGTGCCGGCCGAGCCGGTGGTGTTCAACAAATGGACCAGCGCGATCTGCGGACCGGATGACGACGTCGAGATCCCGCGCGGCTCGCGCAAGACCGACTGGGAAGTGGAGCTGGGCGTGGTGATCGGCCGCGGCGGCCGCTACATCGATGAAGCCGATGCAATGGCGCATGTCGCCGGCTACTGCGTGATCAACGACGTGTCCGAGCGCGCCTACCAGCTCGAGGGCACCGGTACCTGGGACAAGGGCAAGGGCTGCGACACGTTCGGTCCGCTGGGTCCGTGGCTGGTGACCGCGGACGAGGTGCCCGACCCGCATGCCTTGCGGCTGTGGCTGGAAGTGGACGGCCATCGCTACCAGGACGGCAACACCCGCACGATGGTGTTTCGCGTGCCTTACCTGGTGAGCTATCTCAGCCGGCACATGAGCCTGCAGCCGGGCGACGTGATTTCCACCGGCACCCCGCCCGGGGTGGGCCTGGGACAGAAGCCCGAACCGGTCTACCTGCGCGCGGGCCAGGTGATGCGGCTGGGCATCGACGGACTGGGCGAGCAGCGCCAGAAGCTGGTGCAGGCATGAGCGCCTCCCATCCCCTGCGCATCACCGGCATGCGGGTCGAAGACCTGCGCTTTCCCACCTCGCAGCAGCTAGACGGTTCGGATGCGATGAATCCCGATCCGGATTATTCGGCGGCCTACGTGATCCTGGAAGCTTCGCGGCCGGGCCTCGAGGGCCACGGCCTCACGTTCACGATCGGCCGCGGCAACGAGGTCTGCTGCGCGGCGATCGAGGCGCTGCGGCATCTCGTCGTCGGGCTGGAACTGGACTGGATCGCGGCCGACATGGGCCGCTTCTGGCGGCGCATCACCGGGGACAGCCAGCTGCGCTGGATCGGCCCGGACAAGGGCGCGATGCATCTGGCGACCGGTGCGGTGGTCAATGCGGTCTGGGACCTGTGGGCCAAGTCGATGGGCAAGCCGGTATGGCGGCTGGTCGCGGACATGACGCCCGAAGAGCTGGTCCGCTGCATCGACTTCCGCTATCTGAGCGATGCCATCACCCCGGACGAAGCGCTGGCGCTGCTGCGCGAACGCGAAGCCGGCAAGGCTGCGCGTATCGCCACGCTCGAGCGGGAAGGCTACCCCTGCTACACCACGTCCGCCGGCTGGCTCGGCTATCCCGACGACAAGCTGCGCCGGCTGTGCCAGGAAGCCGTCGACGCCGGCTTCGAATACGTGAAGCTGAAGGTCGGACGCGACCTGCAGGACGACATCCGCCGCCTGCGCATCGCGCGCGAGGTGCTGGGACCGGATCGCCGGCTGATGATCGACGCCAACCAGATCTGGGACGTCGGCCAGGCGATCGACTGGGTGCGCGCGCTGGCCTTCGCGCAGCCGTGGTTCATCGAGGAGCCCACCAGCCCGGACGACGTGGCCGGGCATCGCGCGATCCGCGAAGCGGTGGCGCCGGTGCAGGTCGCCACCGGCGAGATGTGCCAGAACCGGGTGATGTTCAAGCAGTTCATCGTTGGCGGCGCGATCGACGTGGTCCAGATCGATGCCTGCCGCGTGGGCGGGGTGAACGAGGTGCTGGCGATCCTGCTGATGGCGGCCAAGTACGGCCTGCCGGTATGCCCGCATGCCGGGGGCGTGGGCCTGTGCGAATACGTGCAGCATCTGGCGATGATCGATTACGTCTGCATCGCCGGAACCCGCGAGGGCCGCGTGGTGGAGTACGTCGACCACCTGCACGAGCACTTCGTCGATCCCTGCGTGATCCGCGACGCGGCCTACCTGCCGCCGCAGGCGGCCGGATTTTCGATCACCATGCGCGAAGACAGCCGCCGCCGGTACCTGTTCGGCGCCGCTGAGACTCCGCCCCGCGCCGCGATCGCCTGAAGGTTCGCCGCATGCTTCCTGGTCGCCGCATCGCATGACCGCTGCCCCCGCCACGCGGGTCGACGCGCATCAGCATTTCTGGCGCTATTCCGCCGCCGACTATCCGTGGATCGGTGCGCACATGCCCGCGCTGCGGCGCGACTGGCTGCCGCAGGATCTTCGCCCATTGCTGGACGCGCAGCAGATCGACCTGTGCATCGCGGTGCAGGCGCGCGCCGACGAGGGGGAGAACGCCTTCCTGCTGGAACAGGCTGCGGCGCATCCGTGGATCGCGGCCGTGGTCGGCTGGGTCGATCTGCTGGCGGACGACGCGCCCGAGCGCCTTGCCTCATGGCGCGAAGCGCCGCGGTTCAAGGGCGTGCGCCACCTGCTGCAGGACGATCCGGACGTGGCGGCGACGCTGGCAGATCCGCGCTTCGGCCGTGGCATCGGTGCGGTGCAGGCGCAGGAGCTGGTCTACGAGGTGCTGGTCCGCGGGCCGGCCCAGCTGTCCCTGGTGCCGGCGTTCTGCGCGCGCCACGACCGGCACTGGCTGGTGCTCGACCACCTCGGCAAGCCGGCGATCGGTGGCGAAGGCGAGGCCGAATGGCGCGGCCATCTGCGCACGCTCGCCGCGCAGCCGCACGTCCTGTGCAAGCTGTCGGGCCTGGTGACCGAGGTCGTCACCCCGCAGCTCGACGCGGATGCCCTGCATCGCCATATGGATGCCGCTCTGGACGCGTTCGGGGCCGAACGCCTGATGTTCGGTTCCGACTGGCCGGTGTGCCTGTTGCGTGCCGATTACCCCGAGGTCGCGGCACTGGTGCGCGACTGGACGTCGCGCCTGTCCGCAGCCGAGCAGGCGCAGCTGTGGGGCGGCACCGCCATGCGCTGCTATGGTCTGCAGCCGTGAATCCGCGGAACCCATACCGATGGATCTGAACCTGCAGGGCAAGGTGGTGATCGTGACCGGTGGCGGCGCCGGCATCGGCGGCGCGATCAGCCTGGCCCTGGCGCACGAGGGCGCGATTCCGGTGGTGTTCGGACGCAGCCCGCTCGACGCCGATTTCGAACGGGCGCTGCGCCAGGCGCAACCGCGCTTTCGCTTCCACCAGGTCGAGCTCGGCGACGCCGACGCCTGTGCACGCGCGGTCACTGCGACGCTGGACGAGTTCGGTGGCCTGCATGGACTGGTCAACAACGCCGGCATCAACGACGGCGTCGGCCTGGAGGCAGGACGCGATGCATTCGTGCAGTCGCTGGAACGCAACCTGATCCACTACTACGTGATGGCGCACCTGTGCGTGGAGGCGTTGAAGACGGCGCGCGGCGCGATCGTCAACATCTCCTCGAAAACCGCGCTCACCGGTCAGGGCGGCACCAGCGGCTATTGCGCATCCAAGGGTGCGCAGCTGGCGCTGACCCGCGAGTGGGCGGCCTCGCTGGCCGGCGACGGCGTACGCGTGAATGCGGTGATCCCGGCCGAGGTCATGACTCCGCTGTACCGGAAATGGATCGCCGGCTTCGACGACCCGGAAGCAAAGCTGGCCGGCATCGAGCGCCTGATCCCGCTGGGCCATCGCATGACCACCTCCGAGGAGATCGCGGACACAACCGTGTTCCTGCTGTCCGCGCGCGCCAGCCATGTCACCGGGCAATGGATCTTCGTCGACGGCGGCTACACCCATCTCGACCGCGCGCTGACCTGAGCGGGCCCGGCCGGCTGCCTAGGAATCCAACCATGCGCCACTGCCTAGCCCTGGACCTGAAAGACGACCCGGCGTTGATCGCCGAGTACGAGGCATATCACCGCGACGTATGGCCCGAGGTGCTCTCGCACCTGCGCGCGCACGGCATCCGCGAGCTCGATATCTATCGCCTCGGCACGCGCATGGTGATGCTGATGGAGACGGACGATGCGGTGTTCGACGCGGCGAAGATGGCCGCGGCCGAGCGCGCCAACCCGCGTATCGCCGAATGGGAAGCCCTGATGTGGCGCTTCCAGGCGCCCACGCCATGGACGCCCGACGGACAGAAATGGACGCCGATGCAACAGCTCTTCCGCCTGACCGAAACCGACCATAACACCATCCCGTAACTGTGGGGCGATCGACAAGCAACATTTCCTGGGAGGGAAATCGATGAGCACCAGCGCCTCCAGCGCAACCGAAACGGCCGGCAGCGGCAACTACCGCCTCGCCTTCGCCCTGGTCACCAGCCTGCTCTTCCTGTGGTGGCTCTCGTGCGGCCTGCTGGACGTGCTGAACAAGCATTAGCGATACCTGATCGCGGCGTCCAGCGCCGTTCCCGTTTCAGAACCGCGAGCCCTGCCATGCCCATCACAACCTCTACAAATCCTGCCTCCCCGTCCACCTCGCCGTTGGCGCACACGGCGACGCTCGCATTCGCGCTGATCGTCAGCCTGTTCTTCCTCTGGGGCATGGCCAACAATCTCAACGACATTCTGATCAAGCAATTCAAGAAGGCGTTTGAGCTGTCGGATTTCCAGGCCGGCCTTGTACAGAGCGCGTTCTATATGGGCTACTTCCTGCTCGCGATGCCGGCCGGCGTCTGCATGCGTCGCTTCGGCTACAAGGGCACATTGCTGATCGGCCTTGGGCTCTATGCCGCCGGTGCCTTCCTGTTCTATCCGGCCGCGGCGGTACACACCTATGGCCTGTTCCTGCTTGCGCTCTTCGTAATTGCCAGCGGCCTGGCCTTTCTCGAAACATCGGCCAATCCACTCGTCACCGTACTGGGCCCGGCCGAGAGCGCCACGCAGCGACTGAATTTCGCGCAGTCGTTCAACCCGCTCGGCTCGATCGCCGGCATCCTCGTCGGCCAGCATTTCATCTTCTCCGGTGTCGAACATACCCAAGCCGAGCTCGCTGCAATGACCCCGGCTGCACGAAATGCCTACTACGCGGCAGAGTCGGCGGCAGTGCAAATGCCCTATCTCGTCATCGGCGCCATCGTCGTGGCCTGGGCCGTGCTGATCGCATTCGTGCGCTTCCCGGCGTTGGCGGAAGACACCAGTCACGACGCAAAGAGCGGTAGCGCGCACATCGGTCGGCTTTTGCGCAATTCGCGATTCATGTTTGCGGTGCTTGCCCAGTTCTTCTACGTCGGCGCTCAGGTCGGTGTGTGGAGCTACTTGATCCGCTACGTGCAGAGCACCATGCCGGGGACGCCGGAAAAGAGCGCCGCGAACTTCCTGACTGCGTCGCTGGTCGTTTTCATGGTCGGCCGCTTCGCCGGCACGGCACTGATGCGGCGCATCGCACCCGTGCGGCTACTCGGCGTGTTCGCTGCGACAAACATTGCATTGACTGCGTTCGCGGTTCTCGTGCCCGGCGCCTTCGGCGCATATGCGCTGGTCGCAACGAGCTTCTTCATGTCGGTAATGTTCCCGACGATCTTCTCTCTCGGCCTCGATGACCTCGGCGATGACGACCGCAAACTAGGGTCACCGTTCCTGGTCATGGCCATCGTCGGCGGCGCGCTGCTGACCATCGCCATGGGCGCCACCTCTGACTGGATGGGTATTCACTGGGCGTTCGCGGTGCCGACTTTGTGCTTTATCGTAATTTTCTGGTTCGCCATGCAAGTACGCCGGCGCGGGCCGATCCCGACCGCAGCGGGCAACGGGTAATGGCATTCAACGTACTTGGGACCTCCATGCCGTCGACCTGCGTCGGCGAGACCAGCATTGCGAAGCCCGCTTGGTACGTTCGACGCCATCCCTTGGCCTTGGTGGCGACGAGCACGTAACGCGGAGCAGCCATGCCTGTCATTACCAACAACCAGGACCTGCGCCAGCTCGCGATGCGGCGCGCGCCGCGCGCGATCTTCGACTACGTCGATCGCGGCTCCTACGACGAGGCCACGATCCGCGCCAATCGCGCCGATTTCGACGCGCTCAAGCTACGCCAGCGGGTGATGATCGACGTCGACAAGCGCTCGACCGCGACCATGATGCTCGGCGAGGCGGTGGCGATGCCGGTGGGGCTGGCGCCGACCGGGCTCACCGGAATCATGCATCCGGACGGCGAGATCCTGGCCGCGCGCGCGGCGCAGGCCTTCGGGGTGCCGTTCACCCTGAGCACCATGTCGATCTGCTCGATCGAGGCCGTCGCCGCCGCGGTGGACAGGCCGTTCTGGTTCCAGCTCTACGTGATGCGCGACCGCGGTTTCTCCGCGTCGCTGATCGAACGCGCGAAGGCGGCCAACTGTTCGGCCCTGATGCTCACCGCCGACCTGCAGATCCAGGGCCAGCGCCACCTCGACATCAAGAACGGCCTGACCGTGCCGCCGAAGCTCACCCTGGCCAATGCGCTGGACATCGCGACCAAGCCGCGCTGGGCACTGGGCATGCTGGGAACAAGGCACAAGGGCTTCGGCAACCTGGCCGACGCATTGCCCAAGGGCGGCGGCGGGCTGCGCACGCTCTCGCAATGGATCGCCAGCCAGTTCGATCCGACCCTGAGCTGGAAGGATGTGGAATGGGTGCGCTCGCTGTGGCCGGGCAAGCTGATCGTCAAGGGCGTGCTCGATCCCGAGGACGCGCGCTGCGCCGTGGACGCCGGTGCCGACGCGGTGATCGTCTCGAACCACGGTGGACGCCAGCTCGACGGCGCGCCCTCGGCCATCGCCGCGCTGCCGCGCGTGGCCGAGGCGATCGGCGCTCGCAGCGAGATCTGGCTCGACAGCGGCGTGCGCAGCGGCCAGGACGTGCTCAAGGCCATGGCCCGGGGCGCGCAGGCGACGCTGGTCGGCAAGGCCTTCCTTTATGGGCTGGGCGCGATGGGACAGGCGGGCGTGACGACCGCGCTGGAACTCATCCGCAAGGAACTCGACGTGAGCATGGCGCTCACCGGCACCCGCAGCGTGCAGGAGATCGGTCCGCAGGTGTTGTGGAATTTGTAGGAGCGGGGGGGACGGGGGGCCGGGGCCGGGCCGGTTGCGGGGG
>NZ_JAKPBV010000009.1:0-117460 GCF_022662515.1 Lysobacter sp. M15
GGAGCGCCTCTCAGGCGCGACCTGGACGTGCCGGATGCAGGTCGCGCCTGAGAGGCGCTCCTACAACCGGACTCAGCGCTCTCCGCCGGAGAAGATCCGGATCACCGAATCCATGTGCTGGGCCATGGTCGCGCGCGCGTCGTCGGGATCGCGTGCGCGGATCGCGGCGACGATGGCGGCGTGCTCGCTCTCGGAGCGATGCGGCATGTCGGCAATGGTATAGAGCTCCTGCACGCGCTGGAACATCGCGCCGTACTTGTGCCCGAGCAGGTGCCGGATCAGCAGCGCATAGGCCGGATTGCCGCTCGCATCGGCGATGCGGATGTGCAACAGCCGGTCGCCGGGGTGTGTGCTCGATCCATTGCGGTTGTCGGCAATGTTGCGCTGCAAGGCCTCCTCGATGCCTTCGATTTCCGCATCGGTGGCGTGCTTGGCCGCGAGCGCCGCGGTTTCCGGTTCGATCAGGCGCCGCGCGCGCAGCAGCGAATACGGCGGGATCTCCGCGTCGAAATCGGCCACGATGCCGAGCTCGGGGTCCAGCACCCACGGATTGCGGTGCCTGGCGCGGTCGAGCACACGCTCCGATCCAGCCGCGACGGCATCGTCGCCGACCGGCTCGGGGCCGACCACGCTCACGCCGTCGCCCACCCGCACCCGGACCAGACCGATCACTTCGAGTGCGATGAGGGCTTCGCGCAGCGAGGTGCGGCTGACGCCGAACTGCTGCGAGAGCTCGCGCTCCGGCGGCAGGTAGCTGCCCGGCGGGTATTCGCCACGATTGATCATGCCGCGCAGCTGGTCGGCGATCTGCTGGTACAGCCTGCGGTTGTGGATGCTCTTGACCGGCATGCGTGCGCGTTGCCGGAACGGCCGGCTCGCTGGGAACCGGGCCAGTATAGGACAGCCGATCGCGTACTCAGGGTCGCGCGGCGGTGACCCGGATCGGCGCTTCGGCTTCGGGTTCGAGCCGTGAGAAGTCCAGGCCGAACGCCGCGGCAATGGTCGCGGCGACCTGTCCCTGGCGCAGCGTCGGCGCATCGCGCAGTTCGCCGCGAGCGGACTGGCCCTGGCCGGCAAGCGCTAGCCAGATGTCCTGCGCACCTTCGACATCGCTGCTGTGCTCGGTCCAGTCCGCCGGCGTGCGCCCGCGGCCATGATCGGTGGTGACGATGAGCAGGGTGTTGTCGCGATACTCCGGCTGTGCCTGCAGCCAGCTCCACAGCGACCGCAGGAAGCGGTCGGCGAGCGCGATCCCATCGAGCATGTCGTCGTAACGCCGCGCGTGCGCCCATTCGTCGGTATCGCCCAGGGCGACGTAGAGCAGGCGCGGCCGCTCGCGCTCCAGGTAGCGCAGCGCAAAGGCGGCAGTGAAGGCGTCAAAACGTTCCTCCCGCCAGGTTCGGGCGTCGGCCTGGATCGCATTGAGCCGGGCGATGCCCGGATCGGTGTCGTGGAACGGCATGAATCCCGCATTCACCGTGATGCTGCCCGGCGTGTGCTCCGGGATCTGCTCGAAGCGATCCCAGGAACCGAACGCAGCGACCTTCGCACGTGGCAGGCGCAACTGTTCGCGCACGAATTCGAGCACGGTCACGTGCGGACTCTGGTAGGCGTCGTTGCTGGTCACCGTGGCGTCGCGCGCGCGTCCGGTGAGCATCTCGGCATAGCCGGGATAGGAAAAACGCAGCCCGTTGCCCAACTGCACCCGGCTACCGAGCGCAGGGTTGCCGGCGACCCAGCCGTGCTCGCGCATCAGCGTGCCCCAGAAGAACGGCATCAGCCGTTCGCGGCGCGCCTGCGCGGTATCCGCACGGTAACGCTGGTAAGGCAGCTCCGCGTCTGGCCCCGTCGCCGCCTGCAACTGGCTCTGCAGCACTGCCGCATCGAGCCCGCCGAAGATCTCTTCGATCCGGACCCCGTCGAGCGTGACCAGCACCACGTTCGGTGCATGCGGCGGCGCTGCTTGCGCCGCGCCGGCGGCCAACGCCACCCAGAGTAGGAGCCGTGCCCGTGTGATCGGCTTCATCGCATCATTCCTCTGGCGGGTGTGGTCGTGGCGGGGCCGTGTGGCGCGGGCGCCTTGGGCCGGTACGCTTCAGACGAGGCGCACATCGACGCCGGCGGCGCGATAGCGCGCCAACGTATCGGGCGGCGCCGAGATATCGGTCAGGATGCAGTCCAGCTCCGCGACCGGCGCGATCCGCGCCAGGCTGCGGCGCTCGAGCTTGCTGGCGTCGGCCAATGCCACCGTGCGCGCCGCCACGTCGAGCATGCGCCGGTTCAACTGCGCTTCCAGCGGATCGCAGGTGCTGATCCCGAATTCCAGGTCGATCCCGTCCGCACCGATGAAACACAGGTCCGCGCGCACCCGCGACAGCGCCGCCTCCGCCTGCGGGCCCACCAGCGACTGCGACAGCGACTGGAGCACGCCGCCGAGCATGATCACGCGCACGTGCGCGCTGTCGGCCAGCTCGGCTGCGACGTTGATCGCATTGCTGATCACGGTGAGCGAGGACAGCGGCAGTTGCCGGATCTCGCGCGCCAGTTCGGCCGTGGTGGTGCCCGAATCGAGCAGTACGGTATCGCCGTCGCGAATCATCGCCGCTGCGGCGCGCGCGATACGGACCTTCTCTTCGTGCCGCTGGCCCGCGCGCAACGCGAACGGAATCGCGGCGGCGTCGCCCTCGCGCGGAGCCAGCGCGCCGCCATGGGTGCGCTCGATCGCGCCGGTGCGCGCCAGCGCGTCCAGGTCGGTGCGGACGGTCACCGCGGATACGCCGAAATGCCCGGCCAGTTCGTCCACGCTGGCGCTGCCCTGCGCGCGCACGTAGTCGGCGATGCCGCGGCGTCGCGCCTGGCCGAAGCGGCGCTGCATGGGCGCTGCGGAGGGCGCGGAAGGGGCCGGATTCAACGTGGGTACTCCGCCATGATCGCGTGCACGTCGCGCGAGAGCCTGACCGCGTCGTCGAAGCCGCGCAGCCACATGTTGCGGCCGAACATCACCCCCGTCGCACCCGACTGCATGTACAGGCGCACCTTGCGCAGTACCGCATCGTCGTCGTCGTTCTTTTCGCCGCCGGAAAACAGGACCATGGTGCGGCCGGCCGAGCGCACCACGCGCGCGCTGCGCTGGGCGGGATCTTCCTGCAGCGAGCGATAGGGTTCGGGCGATGCCGCCGTGTCGGGCTGCGGCTCGTGCAGCTTGACGATGTCGGCGCCGAACTCCAGCGCTGCGCGCGCGGCGTAGTCCTGCGCGTACAGCGTGTTCCTGCCGCCCCTGGCGTCGATCGCCGCACCACGTGGGTACGACCACAGCACCAGCGGCATGCCGTAGCGTTCGCAGTCCTGGCGGACCTGGGCGTACTGGCGGATCTCCTGGTCCTGGCGCGGCGAGCCCACGTACATCGTGTAGCCCACCGCATCGGCGCCGATCCGCACCGCATCCTCGACCGAGGCGAACAGCGCCGAGGTGGCTTCACCATCGTCGGGGATATTGGTCTTGCCGTTGAGCTTGAGGATTAGCGGGAGCCGCCCGGCGTGATCGTCCATGTATTTCTCGGCCAGGCCGATGCCGAGCGCGATCGCCGAATACCTGCCTTCGATCGCAAGATTGAACTGGTACTGGGGATCGGCCGCCGGCGGATGCGGGAAGAAGTCGGTCGGGCCATGCTCGAGCCCCTGGTCCAGGGGCAGGACCACCAGCGTGCCGTTGCCGGGCCCATTGCCGTAGAGCAGCCGGTGCAGCCGTGCGCGCTTGCCCTGCGGCAGGCGCAGGCGTGACAGCACGGGGGCAGAGGTGGCGGGTTGTACCGGCGCGGTCATTTCGTTAGCCTTCGAAAACTTGCGATTTCTTTCATTTTCGGCTTCGGAGCACGCCTGTCAAGGCACGCCTGCCCATGCAAAGTGCATTTCCCCTCGCCCCCGCCCTGCAGGCGCTGGCCGAAGCTACCCCGGTTGAACAGGAACAGCGCGGCTTCGCCCATACCGTGGCCGAGATCCTGCAGCAGCCGTTGCTCTGGGCGATGACGGCGGGCAACGGGGCCTTGAGCGCCGCGCTGGCCGGCGCGCTCGAGCCGAAGCCGCAGGCCGTGGTGCTGACCGGCTCGGGCAGTTCCGGCTACATCGGCGAAGCCCTGGCGCCCGGCCTGCAGGCCGCCCTCGGCGTGCCGGTGACCGCCATTCCGGCCGGCACCCTGCTCACCCACTGGCGCCAGACCCTGCCGCCGGGCGACACCTTGCTGCTGTCGTTTGCGCGCTCGGGCGACAGCCCGGAAAGCCTCGGTGTGGTGGATGCGCTGCTGGCGCTGGCGCCGCGGTGCAGGCATCTGTTCGTGACCTGCAATACGCAGGGCGGGCTGGCGACGCGATATCACGCCGCGCCCCGCGCCGCGGTGGCGCTGCTCGATCCGCGCAGCAACGACCGCAGCCTGGTGATGACCAGCAGCTTCACCAGCCTGTTTCTAGCGGGACGGATGCTGGCGGGGCCCGCGAACCGCGCGCGCTGGCAGGCGCTGGCCCTGCAGGCTGGCGGCGAGGCGCGGGAACTGTTCGCCGGTCCGGCCCAGGCGCTGGCGGACCTGGCCGACGCAGGCTTCGATTCGGTGCTGTATCTGGCCAGCGGCGGCCGCTACGGCGGCGCGCGCGAAAGCGCGCTGAAGATGCTGGAAATGAGCGGCGGCCGGGTGCAGGTGATGGCCGAGACCTTCCTCGGCCTACGCCATGGGCCGATGTCGGCGCTGCGCGCGGATACGGTGCTGGTGGCGATGCTCGCGCGCGATCCGCGGGTGCGCGCATACGAACTGGACCTGCTCGCGGAATTGACCGCCAAGGGGCTGGGGATGCGTCGGATCCTGATCGGCGCCGGTCCGGACGTTACCGCGGGCGAAAGCGACGTGCGCATCGGCTGCGGCCTGGACGACGACGACGCCACCCTGATCGATGTCGTGGCCGGCCAGCTGCTCGCCCTGTTCGGCTGCCTCGCCCTGGGCCAGCAGCCCGACGCTCCCTCCCAGGGCGTGCTCACCCGCGTGGTGCAGCCGTTCCGCATCCATCCCGAGCCCATGCCGGCGTGATCGTCGTGGCCGGCTTCAATACGGCGATCGACGTGCAGATCGACGTCGACATCTTGCAGCCCGGCCGAGTCCAGCGCAGCTCGGCCGCGCGGCGCGCGTTCGGCGGCAAGGGCCTGCACGTGGCCCAGACGATCGCCGCGCTGGGTGAACCGGTGCGGCTGGTGGGACTGACCGATGCCACGCATCGCGCCCGGCTCGGGCAGGCGCTGCGCGAGCGCGACGTCGATTTCCACGCCATCGAAGCCGGCCCCTTGCGCGAGTGCTGGGCGATCCGCGAATGCGACGGGCGCACCACCGAATTGCTCCAACCCGGGCCGATCCTGGATCGCACCCAGGTGCAGGCGCTGTGCGAAGCGCTGTTGCGGGCCACGCAGGACGCAACGCTGGTGGTGCTCTCCGGTTCGCTGCCGCCTGGCTGCGACGATGACCTGTATGCCGGACTCGTGGAGCGCCTGCAGGCGCGCGGCATGCGCTGCCTGCTGGATGCGAGCGGCGCAGCACTACGACACGGCATGGCCGCGAGACCCTACGCGCTCAAGCCCAACCGCGACGAACTCGAAGGGCTGACCGGAATGCATATCGCAACCCTGGAGGACGGCGTCGATGCGCTCGCGGTGCTGCGCAATGCCGGCATCGCCGCGCCGTTGCTGTCGCTTGGCGACGCGGGCGCGCTGTTGGCGACCGACCATGGCACCTGGCATGCGCATGCGCCTGTCGCCGCACCGGTCCATACCATCGGATCGGGCGATTGCCTGCTCGCGGGATTCGCGACCGCGCTCCAGCGCGGCATGGATGACGGCCAGGCGCTGCGTCTGGCGGTCGCCTGTGGCGCGGCCAACGCCGCGCGCGAGGAACCGGGCTATGTGCCGCCCGGCGTCGCGGCGCAATGGCTGGACCGGGTGGAACTCCGGACGCTGGGCGACCGCGAGCAGCGTTCGTAGCCGCGCGGCGCTCGATTGCTGTCCGATCCGAATGCCAGACAGATTCCATCAACACGCTGGATTCGATTTCACCGCGAGGCCAGCCAGGGGCAAGACTCCCGGAACCGCAAGCAGAGGCGCTTCATGATCAAGACCGCACGACCCCTGTCCCCGCTTCACGCCCTGGCATGCTCCGTGCTGCTGGCCTGGGCATCGGCAACGCAGGCGGCGCAGACGCCGCAGCCCGCGACACCCGGCCTGATGCCGCTTCCGGCCAAGATCGAAACGCAAGCCGGACGCTACCAGCCCACGGCCGCAGTGCGGATCGCGCTGGAAGGCGACGCGCGCGAACTCGAAGCGCTCGCGGCCCTGGCCGCGGACATCGTGCAGGCGACGTGGCGGACGCCATCGGAGATGGTGGGCGATGGCGCGCGCGCCGACCTCACCCTGCGACTTGCGCCAGAGATCGCGACGACCGGCCCAGAGGCGTACACCCTGCGCGTGGATGCGCAAGGCATCCGCCTGCAGGCGGCGTCCGCGGCCGGCCTGTTCTACGGGCTGCAGACGCTGCGCCAGCTGCTCGAGCAATCCGGTGGCGAGGGCATCGGCTTCGTCACCATCGAGGACGCGCCGCGCTTCGCCTGGCGCGGCGTCCACCTCGACGTGGGCCGGCACCTGTTTCCGGTCGAATACATCAAGCGCCAGCTCGATCTGATGGCGCGTTACAAATTCAACACCCTGCACTGGCATCTGACCGAGGACCAGGGATGGCGGCTGCAGATCAAGCGCTATCCGAAGCTGACCGAGGTCGGCGCCTGGCGCAAGCAGACCGCGATCTTCCAGCACGACGGGACCACCCGCTACGACGGCAAGCGCTATGGCGGCTACTACACGCAGGCGCAGGCGCGCGAAATCGTCGAGTACGCCCGCAAGCTGCACATCACGGTGGTGCCGGAGATCGAGATGCCCGGCCACACCGTCGCCGCGCTGGCGGCGTACCCGCAGCTTGCGTGCACGCCCGGTCCGTTCGAAGTGCGGGTGGACTGGGGCGTGGACGAGAACGTGCTCTGCCCCAGCGAGGAGAGCTTCGACTTCATCGAGAACGTGCTCGACGAGGTGCTGGAGATCTTCCCTTCCACCTACATCCACGTCGGCGGCGACGAGGCGCCGATCGTGCGCTGGCAGCAGAGCCCGTTGGCGCAGGCCATCATCAAGCGCGAGGGCCTGAAGGACGAACACGCGCTGCAAGGCTGGTTCATGCGCCGGATCGAAGCCTACCTGCAGCAGCACGGGCGACGCATGCTGGCGTGGGACGAGATGCTGGCCGGGGATCCGGCGCAGAGCACCACGATCATGGCCTGGCGCAGCGTGGACGAAGGCATCAAGGCCGCGCAGCGCGGACACGACGTGGTGATGACGCCGGTGTCGTACGCCTATTTCGACTACTGCCAGTCGCGCAGCAGCGAGGAGCCCTGGTGCCCCGGCCTGCTGACGCTGCAGCAGGTCTACGCGTTCGATCCGGTACCGCCGCAACTCACCGCGCAACAGGCGCGGCATGTCATTGGCGGCCAGGCCAATCTGTGGACCGAGCACATCCGCACGCCCGAGGCCGCGGAATACATGCTGTGGCCGCGTGCGCTGGCCATGGCCGAAGCGCTGTGGTCGCCGCAGGCGGCACGCGACTGGCAAGGCTTCGGTGAACGTCTCGGCCCGCAGCTGGCCGCACTCGAAAGCATGCACGTGAATTTCCGCATTCCCGAGGTCCAGGGCATCGATGGCGACGTGCTCTCGCTGCAGCCGCGTGCCGAAGCGCGCCTGGCATCGCCCCTGCCCGGGGCCAGGGTCGTCTACACCACCAATGGCAGCACCCCGCAGGCGGGTTCGCCGCATGCCACCGGTCCGGTCCCGATCGCGCTCGACGATGGCCCGGTGGTGCTGTCCGCGCGCCTGCAGCTGGCGGACGGCCGGCTGGGCTCGGTGTCCCGCGCGCGCTACACCCAGGGCCGGCTGCAGCCGGCGCGCGCGATGGATCGCGCCGCGCTGCGGCCCGGGCTGCGGCGCGACTACTTCGAGACCTCGCCGCAGAAGACCGACGACCTGCTCGAGGCGACGCCCACCCGCAGCGACGTATCCGACCGCATCGGGATTCCCGACGACGCGCGTCCCGAAGGCTTCGGCCTGCGCTGGCGCGGCTGGCTCGACGTGCCGGCCGATGGCGTGTACCGCTTCGCGCTCGGCTCCGACGACGGCGCACGCCTGTATGTCGACGACGTCCTGGTGATCGACCGCGACGGCCCGCAGTCGCCGGGCGGCAGCGTGGGCAGCCTCGGGCTGGCGAAGGGACTGCACGCCTTCGAGCTGCGCTACTTCCAGGGCGGCGGCGACAAGCTGCTGCGGTTGGAGGTCGGCATCGACGGCGCACCGCCGACTGCGCTTCCCGGCACCTGGCTTCATCACCAGCCGTGAGCGCCCGTCACTCCGGCCGGCATGCTGCGCAGCAGCATGCCTTCGTGTAGCGGGTGTGTTAAACAGCGACCGGTTCCGGTTTAGATCGATCTAATTCGATCGCCGGGGCGGATGCGATCCGGCGTGGCAGGGGCGCCCCGTATCCAGCTGGTACGCGTGCTTCGTCGAGGAGGGGCGATATGGAAGGGAATCACGTCTTGGTTCCACACAGCGAGATGCACCGGCCTCGGCCACCCCAGCAACGGCCCGCAGTCACTGGCCGCCGGACCTGCATCTCTCGCCACGATCAGCCCGAAATCGCAGGCGCGCCCTCGTCCGGCGCCGACGTCGCCTCCTGCACCCATAACCCGTAACCGCTCCGCCGACGCTGTCGGTTCCCCCGCATACCGAAATTGGATCGATCCAAACCGCTTCACCCTCCCGCCCAACCCGACCGAGACCCGCCATGACCCGTCCCCGCCCGCTGACGCCCTCGCTCCTGGCCGCTTCGCTCAGTCTGCTTCTGTACCAGGCGCCCGCCCTCGCCCAGCAGGCCGACACTTCCGCCGATCCGCAGCAGGCGCCTGCCGAAGCCGCGCCGGCGGAGGCGACGCCCGCCCAGGACGCGGACACGTCCACGGATCCGGGCGCGTCCAGCGACGCCACCAACCTCGATGCGGTCACGGTCACCGGCTATCGCTATTCGATCGAGAAGAGCCTGGACCAGAAGCGCAACGCCAACGCGATCGTCGAAGTCATCACCGCCGAGGACGTCAGCAAGTTCCCCGACAAGAACGTGGCCGATGCGCTGCAGCGCGTGCCGGGCGTGATCATCGATCGCAGCGGCGGCGAGGGCAAAACCGTCAGCGTCCGCGGCCTGGCGTCGGACCTGACCCTGACCCAGTTGAACGGCAACTACGTCGCGACCTCGGAGACCAATGCCGATCCCTCGCGCTCGTTCAACTACACGCTGCTGCCGGCCAACATGCTGTCCAGCGCGGAGCTGTTCAAATCGCCGGAAGCGCGGATCGACGAAGGCGGCATCGGCGGCACCGTGATCCTGCACACCCGCCGCCCGCTGGATCTGCCGGCCAACACCGGCTACGGCTCGATCGAAGGTACCTATTCCGATACCAGCGAGACGACCGACCCGCAGCTATCGGGCATGTATTCCTGGCATAGCGATGACGACCGCTTCGGCGTCCTCGTCGGCGCGAGTTCGCAGAAGCGCACCAACCGCAGCATGGAGGTCAGCACCGAGAGCTGGCGCTGGTGGGCCGACGACACCGCCGCGCAGCCGGCCACCGACGTCAACGGCGAGCCCTTCGCCAACGACGACGCCATCGCCTACTGGTGGGGCCGCGGCGTGGACGACCAGGCCGGCAACCACTACTCGGGCTACTGGGTGCCGCAGTCGGTCAACTTCGGCGTCCGCGACGAGGAGCGCGAGCGCAAGGGCGCCCAGCTGACCCTGCAGTTCCGGCCGACCGACCAGATCACGTTAACGGCCAACTACTTCCGCTTCGAGCTCAACGGCGACTACACGCTCAACCTCAACAAGATCCCGGAATGGGGATACAGCGACAACTGGGCGAACGACCAAGGCCGGCTGCTGGCCCCGAACGGCCTGACCTTCGATCCCAGCGGCACGATCGTGACCGGGGCGCGGTTCGAGGTCCCCACCGGCGGCTGCTCGCTGCCGGTGAACCCGGTGACCGGCGAGCCCAGGACGCCTTGCGCAATGGAGACCCCGCAGCTGTCGGGCTACTACAGCAAGGAGAAGGCGCTGTCGCAGACCGCCGACTTCGCGATCGAGTTCATCAGCGACAGCTTCGACGCCTCGTTCAAGGGCGGCCGCACCTGGTCGGAGGGTGGACCTTCGATGAATTTCCGCATGTCGGCCAAGCCGCGCTGGTTCAATCCGGCGACGAACCAGTACCAGAACGGCAACCACCTGAGCGAATGGGACCTGACCGGAACGCCGTCGATGACGTTCTCGCCCGACCTGCAGGACATGCTGATGGCGGGCAACGCCGAGATCGACGTCGGCTCGACCGACTCGTCCTGGGTCGAGACCCGCATCGAACAGACCTTCGTGCAAGGCGATTTCACCAAGTACTTCGAGAACGCCGGCTGGCTCGACACGCTCCAGTTCGGGGTGAAATACCGTGGCGGTAGCGCCCACCGCAAGACCGGCAACACCTACTGGCTGTGCCCGGGGATGGAGGAGGACTACGAGAACCGGTACCAGATCTGCGACCAGCAGGCGGGCGCCGCGCAGCCGGACTTCTTCCTGGACGAGCCGATCGGCAACCTTCCCGGCGGCTTCGGCGCCAACCTCTTCCCGGGCATCGATTTCCCGGCTTATGTCGACTATCTGAACCAGCGCTTCGACGGTTCGCGCCGCCGCGAGGAGGAAAACTTTGTCTACAACGTCGACGAAGACCTCTGGTCCGGCTACATCCAGGCCAATTTCAGGACCGATCGTCTGCGCGGCAATGTCGGCGTGCGCATCGCCCACACCTCGCAGCACATCGACACCACCGATCGGGTCACGCGCTGGATCGACGCCCATCCGGACGACGCCAACGGCAACCCGGTGCGCTGCCCGGCGAGCGGCGTCTACGACGGGATCAACTGCACGCCCGGCGATGCCGTGTACCTGCCCGACGACCTGTCGCGCGAGGAGATCTTCGTGCTCAACGTGGAGGACAAGACCTTCACCGATATCCTCCCGAGCTTCAACATCGCCTACGACCTGACCGAGGACCTGGTGCTGCGCGGCGCGGCCTCCAAGGTCATCGCCCGCACCGGCTATGGCGACCTGGGCCAGCTCGGCAGCCTCGATTTTTACACCCAGGAGTACTACGACGACCGCGGCCAGTTCGGCGCGCCCGTGCCCGGCTGGTATGGCAGCGGCGGCAACAAGGAGCTGGAGCCGTACGAGGCGACCCAGTTCGACCTCGGGCTGGAGTGGTACTTCCACCCCGGCTCGGTCGTGGGCGTCGGCCTGTTCCGCAAGAACGTCAAGAACTTCATCCTGCCCGTGGTCCAGGATACGGAGTTGACCCTCAACGGCGAGACGGTCACGGTCAACGGCTTCTCGACCCGGGCCAACGGCCAGGACGGCGTGTCGCAGGGCGTGGAGCTGTATGCGCAGCACACGTTCGACTTCGGCATCGGCATCCAGGCCAACTACACCTACAACGACACCAACCTGGCCGCCGTCGTGCTCAACGGTGAGCAAATCGGCGAGTCGCCGCTGGTCGGCAGTGCGGAGAACCAGGCCAATTTCACCGTGTTCTACGAGAACGACCGATTCCTGGCGCGCGCCTCGTACAACCGCCGCGGCGAAGTGGTGCACGGCCTGGTATCCGGCCTGAGCGTGTACGAGGAACCCTACGAACAGATCGACCTGAATGCGTCCTACAACTTCACCGACCAGCTGACGCTGACCGGTTCGGTGCTGAACCTGACCGAGTCGGAACAAAGGCAGCACCTGGGCAACGACACCAAGGATCGCCTGTACACGAACTCCTACTCCGGTCGACAGCTCTACCTGGGGCTGACCTACAAGTTCTGAACCGCGGCCCCTTCGTGCGATGGCGGCGCGATGGGCCTTTCGACGGCAGCTGCCCAGGCAGCTGCCGATCGTTTGATGGGCGGCTCTCGCCAGTGAGGGTTTTGCAGTGACGTCTCACGACAACCGGATCAGGAGCGTCGTCATCGTCGGCGGCGGCAGCGCCGGCTGGATGGCGGCGGCGGCGCTGTCCACCTATCTCGACGCGGCCGTTTCCATCCGCCTGGTCGAGTCCGAGGAAATCGGCATCGTCGGCGTGGGCGAAGCCAGCGTCCCGCACATGAAGCTCTTCAACCGGGATGTGCTGGGCATCGACGAAACCGAGTTCGTCGTCCGGACCCAGGGCACCTTCAAGCTCGGGATCCAGTTCAACGACTGGGGCCGCATCGGCGACAGCTACATCCACGGCTTCGGCAAGATCGGTCGCGCACTCGGGCCGCTGCCGTTCCACCAGTTCTGGCTGAAGCTGTTCCTGGCAGGGCGCGCGCCGGAGATCGGCGCCTATTCACTGCAGACCGTGGCGGCCCCGCTGGGCAAATTCATGCCGAGCGCCAGCGATGCGCCCGCGGGTTCGCCGCTCGCCGACATCGCCTACGCCTATCACTTCGATGCGGGCCTGTACGCGCGCTATCTACGCGACCTTTCCGAACGCAAGGGCGTGCGGCGCATCGAAGGCAAGGTCGTCGAAGTCAGCCAGCGCAGCGAAGACGGGTTCATCGAGGCGATCGTGATGGAGAACGGCGAGCGCATCGAGGGGGAACTGTTCGTCGACTGCTCGGGTTTCCGCGGTCTGCTGATCGAGCAGGCGCTGGAAACCGGCTACGAAGACTGGACCTACTGGCTGCCCTGCGACCGGGCGATGGCGGTGCCCTGCGAAAACGTGGGTCCGCCGACGCCGTACACACGCTCGACCGCACGTACGGCGGGCTGGCAGTGGCGGATTCCGCTGCAGCACCGCACCGGCAACGGTTACGTGTATGCGAGCAGGCACATCGGCGACGACGAAGCGGCCGCAACCCTGCTCGCGAACCTGGACGGCCGCGCGCTCGCCGACCCGCGCCCGTTGCGCTTCACCACCGGCGTGCGCAGGAAATTCTGGAACCGGAATGTCGTTGCGCTGGGCCTGGCCAGCGGCTTCATGGAGCCGCTCGAATCCACCAGCATCCATCTGATCCAGTCGGGCATCCAGCGGCTGCTGGGCCTGTTCCCCGATCGCGACTTCGACCCGATCCTGGCCGAACGCTTCAACCGGCAGTCGGCGTTCGAATGGGAAAAGACCCGCGATTTCCTGATCCTGCACTACAAGGCGACGCAGCGCGACGACACGCCGTTCTGGAATGACTGCCGCACGATGTCGATTCCGGAGTCGCTGCAGGAGAGTATCGACCTGTTCCGCAGCAGCGGGCGCTTCTTCCGCGATGCGGAGGAATTCTTCGCATTACCGAGCTGGGTCCAGGTGATGCTCGGCCAGGGCATCGTTCCGCGCGCCTACCACCCGATCGTGGACCGGATGCCCGAGGCCGAGCTGGTCGAGTTCGTCGATCGCGTGCGCCGGGTGCTCGCGGCCAGTGCCGACGCGATGCCCACGCACCAGGCCTATATCGACCGATACTGCAAGGCAGCAAAGATGTAGCACGGCATCTCCACATTCCGTCTGCTCCGCGCGCCGTGCTCGCCACGCGGCCCGTGACCAAGGCCCCTATCCCCGCATTCCCGCAAGCCCACCACAATCGCGATCTCTTCCAACGACAGTCCACGATGACCGGCATGGCTTCTTCTATCCGCCGCAGACGGCCGCTGCTTACGCTCGCCGGCCTGATGCTTGCCGCGGTAGCGCTGCCGGCAGCCGCCCAGGCGTCCGTCGGCCTCGAGCTCGATGGCGGCTGGCAGTTCCGCCAGGCCGATTCCAGCGACCAGCACGGCAAGGATCCACGCGCGCGCGCGTGGCGCACGGCGAGTGTGCCCGGCACAGTGCATACCGACCTGCTGGCGCTAGGCGCGATCCCGGATCCGTACACGGGCATGGCCGAAGGCGGCCTGCAGTGGATCGGCCTGGCCGACTGGGAATACCGGCGCACGTTCGATGTCACGTCCGAGAGGCTTGACGACGCGCGTAGCGATCTGGTGTTCGAGGGCCTGGATACGTTCGCCGGCGTGTACCTCAACGGCGAGAAACTGCTCGAAGCCGACAATTTCCACCGCACCTGGCGCGTACCGGTGCAGGGCCGGTTGAAAGCGCAGGGCAACGAACTGCGGGTGGTGCTGCATTCGCCGATCCGGCGGGTGCTGCCGCAGGTACTGGCGATGCCGCACAAGATCGCCGGCAACTACCCTTCCCCCTGGGGCGACGAGCCGAAAGACGCGATGACCGGCAACTTCGTGCGCAAGCCCGGTTATCACTACGGCTGGGACTGGGGTCCGCGCTACGTCACCGCCGGCATCTGGAAACCGGTCCGGCTGGAGAGCTGGGACGCGGTCCGGATCGACGACATGCAGCTGCGCCAGGACAGCGTGACCGCGAAACTCGCCCACGTGCAGGCACGGATCGCGATCGATGTCGCACGCGCCGGCCGCTATGCCCTGCGCCTGTGGCAGATCGCGCCCGATGGCACACGTACGCAGGCGGCCGAGCAGGCCTTCGATGCGAAGCCGGGGCAGCGCACGCTGGAAGCGGCGCTGCGCATCGCCAATCCGCGGCGCTGGTATCCGGCCGGCTATGGCGCGCAGCCGCTCTATCGCTTCGATGCGCAGATCGTGGGCGACGGTGAGATCCTGGCCCAGGCCAGCGAACGCACCGGCTTGCGCAGCGTCGAACTGCGGCGCGACCAGGATGCGAACGGGCAAGGCTTCGGCTTCGTGATCAACGGCGTGCCGGTGTTCGCCAAGGGCGCGAACTCCATTCCGTTCGACATGTTCCCGGCGCGCACCAGCGACGCGCAGATCCGCCGGATCCTGACCGCCGCGCGCGACGCCAACATGAACATGCTGCGCGTCTGGGGCGGCGGCCACTACGAACGCGACGCGTTCTACGCCATCGCCGACGAACTCGGGCTGATGATCTGGCAGGACTTCATGTTCGGCGGCGGCATGCAGCCGGCCTACGAGCCGGCGTTCCGCGCCAGCGTGGTGGCCGAAGCGCGCGACCAGGTTCGGCGCCTGCGCGACCATCCGAGCATCGTGCTGTGGTGCGGCAACAACGAGGAAGAGATCGCCTGGAAGAATTGGGGCCAGGGCAAGCAGCTGATCGAAGCCGACCCGGACTTCGCCAGGCGCGTGTGGGACGGCTATGTGCAGCTGTTCGGTCGCGACCTGCGCAAGATGGTGGCGCAGGAAGCCGGCGGCATCGCGTACTGGGCCAGTTCGCCCGGCAACGACCTGGCCGAGCAGGCCAACACGCCCGAAGCCGGCGACATGCACTACTGGAGCGTGTGGGTTGAGAAGCAGCCGGTCGAGGAATACCTCAACGTGACCCCGCGCTTCATGTCCGAGTTCGGCCTGCAGGCCTGGCCGTCGCTACGTACGGTCCGCGACTACGCGGGCGATGCGCCGTTGGCGGTGGACAGCGCGGTGGTAGTCGCGCACCAGAAGTTCCTGGCCGGCAAGGGCAACGAACGGATCCTCGATTACATCCGCATGCAGTACGGCGACCGGTCATTGCAGGAAGCGCGCGACTTCGACGACTTCGTCTACCTGAGCCAGGTGATGCAGGCCGAAGGCATTGAGCTGGCCGCGCTGCACCACCGCGCCAGCCGGCCGGTGACGATGGGTTCGCTGTACTGGCAGCTCAACGATGTCTGGCCAGGCGCGTCGTGGTCGGGCATCGACTGGTACGGGCGGCCCAAGGCGCTGCAGTTCCATGCACGGCGCTTCTTCGCACCGGTGGCGGTGGCCGCGCTGCGCAAGGACGGGAAGACGACGGTATCGCTGCTCTCCGACCGCACCCAGGCCACCCGCGGCGAACTGCGCATGCGGATCTTCGACCTCGACGGGAGGCTGCTGCGCGAACGCCGCACGCCGGTCGACCTGCCGGCGCTCGCCGCCACCGCGGTGCTGCAGCAGGGCGATGCCGAGCTGCTCGGCGATGCCGATCCCAGGCGCACCGTAGCCGTGTTCGACCTGACCGTTGCGGGCGAACCGGCCTCGCGCGATGTCGTCTATTTCGCCGCCGCCAAGGACATCGCCTGGCCGGATCCGCAGCTGCAAACCGCATTGCGCCGCGAGCCTGCCCCCGCGCAGGCGGGGGACGACCATTACCGCCTCGATCTGTCGGCGAAGGCGTTCGCGCGCGCGGTGTGGATCGACTTCGGCGAGCTCGACGCGGCCCTGCAGGACAACGCCCTGAGCCTGGTGCCGGGCGAAACCGTGTCGCTGCGCGTCGACGCGAGCGCTTCGCTTGCCGACCTGCGCAAGGCGCTGCGCGTGCGCTCGCTCGCCGACACGCTGTCCCGCGACCAATGAACCCCTGTAGGAGCGGCGTGAGCCGCGAGCCTTTGAACCCAAGCGGTTTAGCAAAAGAACTCGCGGCTCACGCCGCTCCTACGGTCCAACTCCGCCCACAGGTGCTGCACCGATGACCGATACCCCCGCCCTCCCCGATTTCCGCAACCCCGAGACCCTGCGCGCGCACATCCGCCGGACCATGGCCTTTTACCATCCGCGCTGCATCGATCCGGCCGGCGGGTTCTTCCACTACTTCAAGGACGACGGCACGGTCTACGACGCCAGCCACCGGCACCTGGTCAGCAGCACGCGCTTCGTCTTCAACTATGCGATGGCAGCCAGCGAGTTCGCCGACGACCCCGCGCTGCGCAACGAGTACCTGCAAGCGGCCCGCCACGGCCTGGCCTATCTGCGCGAGAAGCATTACGACCCGGTCAGCGGCGGCTATGTGTGGACGATCCGCGACGGCGTACCGGAAGACACCAGCCAGCAATGCTATGGCGCCGCCTTCGTGCTGTTGGCCTATTCCACCGGACTGAAGGCAGGCATCCAGCAGGCGCGCGCGTGGATGGGTGAAGTCTGGGACCTGCTGGAAGCACGCTACTGGGAACCGCCGCACGGCCTGTACCGCGACGAAGCCACGCGCGACTGGGTGTTCTCAGATTATCGCGGCCAGAACGCCAACATGCACATGTGCGAGGCGATGCTGGCCGCGTACGAGGCCAGCGGCGAGCGCCGCTACCTGGACCGCGCGCTGCTGCTGGCCGACCACATGACCCGGCGCCAGGCCGACCTCGCCGACGGCCTGGTCTGGGAGCACTACGACCGCGACTGGAACGTGGATTGGGATTTCCATCGCGACGATCCGCGGCACCTGTTCAAGCCCTGGGGCTACCAGCCCGGCCACCAGACCGAATGGGCCAAGCTGCTGCTGATCCTCGACGGCCATCTGCGCGCGGCTGGCGAACCGCGGGACTGGCTGGTGCCCAAAGCGCGTGCCCTGTTCGACGAAGCCCTGGCCAAGTCCTGGGACGAAGAGTTCGGCGGCATGGTCTACGGCTTCGCGCCCGAACGCCTGCGCGCGCCCGGCGTGGAAGGGCGCACGCTCGCCGACGGCGAGACCTTCGTCTGCGACGAGGACAAGTACTTCTGGGTGCAGGCCGAGTCCATCGCCACCGCTGCGCGCCTGGCCAAGGCCACCGGCGACGACAGCTACTGGCAGTGGTATGCACGTCTGTGGGAGTACGCCTGGAAACACATGATCGATCACCGATACGGCGCCTGGTATCGCCTCCTCGACCGCCAGAACCGCAAGTACAGCGACGAGAAGAGCCCGGCCGGCAAGACCGACTACCACACCATGGGCGCCTGCCACGACGTGCTGGCGGTGCTGCGCTCCCATGTCTGAGTTCCTGTATCGGCGCCCGATCGCGCTGCTGGTGCTATGCGCGGCGGCGGCAGGCGCAGCGCATGCCGGCGAAGCCGACTTCACGACCTCGTTCGAAGGCGGCGACCCACGCCCTGCCGCCATTGGCGCCAGCGGCGGCGTGCAGGTGGAGACCGGCAACGGCCCCGCGGCGCCGTACGCGGCGAAGAAAGGCGTGGGCTACAGCGGCCTGCACGCGCTGCGGTATCGCACGGAGCGCACCGGCGGCCGGCAGCGACTGTTCGAAGTGGACATTCCGGTCCAGGCCGACACCACGCTGTCGTGGCTGGTGCTGCCCGAGATCGTCGAAGGCGACGTCGCCGCATCCACCGGGGTCTCGCTCGACCTGCTGTTCGACGATGGCCAGCGCCTGTCGCAGCTGGACGCGCACGACCAGCACGGCGTGCGGCTCGGTGCCGCGGCGCAGGCGGCGTCGAAGACCCTGTACCCGCAGCAATGGGCGCGCAAATCGGTGCGCCTGGGCGACATCGCCGCCCTGCGCGGCCGGCGGGTCCGCGCGGTCGAACTGGAAGTGACGCCGGTGGGGGCGCAACCGGCGTCCGGCTGGATCGACGACATCGCCATCGCCGCGCAGCCGCGCGCGCAGGCGCAACGCCCCTCCGATTACGTGCTGACCACACGCGGCACCCAGGCCAACGGCACGTTCTCGCGCGGCAACAACATCGCCGCCACGGCGATGCCGCATGGCTTCAACTTCTGGGTGCCGGTCACCGATGCGGGCGTGCTGAACTGGCTGTACCGCTGGAACGAGCACAACAGCCCCGACAACCGGCCGCGGCTGCAGGCGCTGGCGATCAGCCACCAGCCCAGCCCGTGGATGGGCGACCGCCAGACGTTCCAGGTGATGCCCTCGGCGATGCGCGGCGTCCCCGATGCCGACCGGGAACGCAGGGCGCTGGCGTTCTCGCACGCCAACGAGTTGGCGCGCCCGCATACCTATCGCGTCGATTTCGACAACGGTATCCGCGCCGAGATCGCGCCCAGCGAACGGGCGGCGATCTTCCGCTTCCGTTTCCCCGCGGACGCCGAAGCCAACCTGCTGTTCGACAACGTGGACGAACGCGGCGGCCTGACCCTGGACGCGGCGACCCAGACCCTGTCCGGCTATAGCGACACCCGCAGCGGCCTGTCCAACGGCGCGACCCGGATGTTCGTGTACGCGCGTTTCGACCAGCCCTGGGCCGCGAGCGGCGCGATCGACACTGGCCGGCCCACCGGCTACGTCAAGTTCAAGCCCGGCGCCGATGGCGAGGTGCGCATGCGCATCGCCACCTCGCTGATCTCGGTGGAACAGGCGCGGCGCAACCTGGAGATGGAGGTCGGCGATACCGGCTTCGACGCCGTGCGCGAACGCGCGCAGGCCGCCTGGGACACGCTGCTCGGACGGGTGCGGATCGACAGTGCCAGCGAGGACCAGCTCACCACCGTCTATTCCAACCTCTATCGCCTGTTCCTGTATCCGAACATCGCGCACGAGAACGTCGGCACGTCGGAGCAGCCCGACTGGCGCCACGCCGACCAGAACAGCTGGTCGAAGGAGGCCGCCGGCGGCGATGCGCAGCGCACCTCGGCGCAGGTGAAGCCCGGCAAGGTCTACGTCAACAACGGTTTCTGGGACACCTTCCGCACCACCTGGCCGGCATACGCGCTGTTCGTGCCCGAGCGTGCCGGCGAAATGGTGGATGGCTTCGTGCAGCAGTACCGCGACGGCGGCTGGGTCGCGCGCTGGTCCTCGCCCGGCTATGCCGACCTGATGGTGGGCACCAGTTCGGACGTGGCCTTCGCCGATGCCTGGCTCAAGGGCGTGCGCGGTTTCGATCCGCACCAGGCCTACACCGCGGCGCTGCGCAACGCGACCGCGGTGCCGCCGGTCGACAACGTCGGCCGCAAGGGCCTGGCGCGTTCGATGTATCGCGGCTATGCCGACACCGACGTGCACGAAGGCCTGTCGTGGACGCTGGAGGGCGCGCTCAACGACTTCGGCCTGGCGCAGCTGGGCGAGGCGCTGGCGGCCGAAAGCCAGGATCCGGCGCAGGCACAGCGTTACCGCGACGAAGCCGGCTACTTCCGCGCCCGCGCCGCCGGCTACGCGGTCATGTTCGACCCGGCCACCGGCTTCTTCCGGGGCCGCAATCCCGACGGGGCGTGGAGCGGGCCAGCCGCGAAGTTCGACCCGCGCGTGTGGGGCGGCGACTACACCGAAGCCAACGCCTGGACGTTCGCCTTCACCGCCGCCCACGACGGCGCCGGGCTGGCGTCGCTGTACGGCGGCCGCGACGGCCTGGCGCGCAAGCTCGACGCGTTCTTCGCCACGCCGGAAACCGCCCTGCCCGCCTATGCCGGCAGCTACGGGCAGGTGATCCATGAGATGACCGAGGCGCGCGACGTGCGCATGGGCATGTATGCGCACAGCAACCAGCCTTCGCACCACATCCCCTGGCTCTATGTCGACGCCGGGCAGCCGTGGAAGACCCAGGCGCTCACCCGCGAGATCCTGCAGCGGCTGTACCTGGGCAGCGAGATCGGTCAGGGCTATCCGGGCGACGAAGACAACGGCGAGATGTCGGCCTGGTACCTGTTCGCGATGCTCGGCCTGTACCCGCTGCGCATGGGCGCGCCGGAATACGCGATCGGCTCGCCGCTGTTCGAACGCGCCAGCGTGACCATGGACAACGGCAGGCGACTGACCGTGATCGCGCGCGACAACGGTCCGCAGAACGTGTACGTGCAATCGCTCAAGGTCAACGGCAGGGAGTGGACGCGTGCATGGCTGCCGCATGCGGAAATCGCGGGCGGTGGCACGCTGGAATTCCAGATGGGCCCGCAGCCGTCGGACTGGGGCAGCGCTGCGGCTGACCTGCCCGGTTCGCTGACCGCAGACGGCCAAGCTCCGTCCGGCCTGGTCGACACGCTCGCCCGCACGGCATCGGCGGTGGACGCCGGCGGCAAGGCGATGCCGGCGCTGGTGGACGACGATGCGATGACCACGTCCGTGCTGGCAGGGCCGGACGCATCGGTCCGGCTCAAGCCCGGGGCCGAGGCGCGGCCCATCTACTACTCCCTGACTTCGGGCGAGACCGCGCTGCCGTCGGCGAGCTGGGTACTGGAAGCGCGCAGCGGCGAAGGCGCGTGGACCGAACTGGATCGCCGCCAGAACGAGCGCTTCCACTGGCCTCGCCAGCTGCGCCCGTTCCGGATCGCGCAGCCCGGCAGCTGGCGCGAGTACCGCCTGCGTCCGCTGGAATCAGGGTCGATGGCGCTTGCGGAGGTCGAACTGCTGCAGCCCACGCCGTGATTGCGTCGGGCAACATTCGCCGAGCTCCGCGCACCGGCCCACGCCGGGCGCGCGGTTTTCGCTAGAATGCGCGGTCCGCGCCCGTAGCTCAGCCGGATAGAGTAGTGGCTTCCGAAGCCATTGGTCGGGGGTTCGAATCCCTCCGGGCGCGCCAACGGTCTTCGTGGCCAAACCTCAATGAAAGCGGCCCCACGGCCGTCCAAGGTGGATCGTGCGGAACTACGACCTGGACTTCCTGAAGAAATTCTCGCTGGTCATCGCCTTCCTGTCGGCGGTGACGCTGGGCCTGATCCTGCTAGCGCACCAGCTGCAAGGCGTGCTGCCGCAGGAAGTGTCGGCGGCGGCGGCCAAGCGCCAGCAGGAGCGGATCGCGCCGGTCGGCGCGGTCTATGCCGGTGCCACCGGTGCGGCGCAGCAGGCGGCCGCGGTGGCCGCGTCCGCCGCCAAGGCAGCCGCCCAGGTGGCCTACGGCGGCACCACCGACGGTTCGGTCATCTTCGGCAACCTGTGCACCGGCTGCCATACCTCGGGGGCCGGCGGTGCGCCGACCATGGCGGCGGCACAGTGGGCCAGCCGCATCGCCCAGGGCAAGGACACGCTGCACAAGCACGCCATCGAGGGTTACACCGGCAGCGCAGGCGTGATGCCGCCCAAGGGCGGTAATCCGGCGCTGACCGACGAGCAGGTGATCGCCACGGTCGACTGGATGCTCGAGAACCTGAAGTAGTCCGGTTTTCGACCGCATTGGCTCCGCAACGCCGCCTCCGGGCGGCGTTGTCGCTTGCGGCCGGCATCTCCGCCGCCCCGCAGCCGGGACGCCTGATCGCCGCACGATGCGATGTCGCACACGTCCGCGACCGCGCTCCCGGCGCGCCGCGGCTGGATCGCGAACGACTTCGTCACCACGCCGGGTATGATCCGGCGCGCATGTCCCTCCCCGTCTTTCCCGACTCGTCGAGCGCCATCACGCTCGCCGGCCCCGCCGGCGCGCTGGAGGCTGCGGTCGACCTGCCCGAGCCCGACGTCGCCACCCTGCCGCTGGTGGCGATCGTCTGCCATCCGCTGCCGACCGAGGGCGGCACGATGCACAACAAGGTCGTGACCATGGTCGCGCGCTCGCTGCGCGAGCTCGGCGCGACCACGGTGCGGTTCAACTTCCGCGGCACCGGCGCCTCCGAAGGCCGCTTCGATGAAGGCGCGGGCGAGGTGGAGGATCTCAAGGCCGTGGCCGCATGGGTGCGCAGCCGGCGCCCGGACGATGCGCTGTGGCTGGCCGGTTTCAGCTTCGGCGCCTACATCTCGCTGCTCGCGGCCGCGGAGCTGCGGCCCGACCTGCTGATCTCGATTGCCCCGCCCGCGGGACGCTGGGACTTCGACGGGATCGCGGTGCCGACCATGCCCTGGCTGGTGATCCAGGGCGAGGCCGACGAGATCGTGGATCCGGAAGCCGTCTACGCCTGGCTGGCAGCGCTGAAATCGGATGCCCAGCTGGTGCGCATGCCCGACACATCGCATTTCTTCCATCGCAAGCTGATGGACCTGCGCGGCGCGATCAAGCACGGGGTCAAGCCCTACCTGCCCCTGCCATCGCGAAACGGCGCATGACGCGGGCTGTGTATCGCCCATCGCTGCACCCGGTGCAGAGCCGGGGAATGCCGATCCTGAAAACGGGTGCGCATGGCGACTGAACCGGCGCCTGCACGCGCGCCCGTCCAAAGCCCTTCGGCCGCGTACGCCGCCGGCGTAGCCCGCGGCGACTGGCAGGACGACCCCGCGCAGCACCTGGCGCTCGCCGACCTCGACCGCATCCATGCCGCGCTCCAGGGCGGGCCGATGCGTGGCGGCCTGTTCGGGCGCCTGTTCGGATCGGCGTCGGATGACGATGCGATCCAGGGGCTGTATCTCTGGGGCGGTGTGGGCCGCGGCAAGACCTTCCTGGTCGACCTGTTCTACGCCAGCCTGACGATGGCGGAGAAACAGCGCACCCATTTCCACCGTTTCATGCGCGAGGTGCACGAGCGCCTGCGCGCGCATGCGGGCGAGCGCGATCCGCTGGCGCGCATCGCCAAGGAATGGCGCCAGCGCCTGCGCGTCCTGGTGCTGGACGAATTCTTCGTCAGCGACATCGGCGATGCGATGCTGCTGGGGCGATTGCTGGACAAGCTGTTCGAGCAGGGCGTGGTGCTGGTGACGACCTCCAACACGCCGCCGCGCGAGTTGTACCGGGACGGCCTGCAGCGCGCCCGCTTCGAGCCGGCGATCGCCCTGATCGAACGCCATTGTCGGGTGCTCGAACTCATCAGCGATACCGACTACCGCCTGCGCGCGCTGACCCGCTCGCCGGTGTACCGCGCGCCGCTGGATCCGCAGTCGGAGGCCTGGCTGGAGCAGCGCTGGCACGATCTCGGCGGCGACAGCCTCACCGGGGCGGAGCATCGCGACGCCGGCATCCTGATCGAGGGTCGGCGCATCCCGGTGCGGGCGCGCAGCCGCGGCTTGACCTGGTTCGATTTCCAGGCGCTGTGCGAAGGCCCGCGCTCGGCCAGCGACTACATCGAGATCGCGCAGGAGTTCCATACCGTGCTGCTTGGTGGCATTCCGGTGCTGGACGACACCCGCAACGACGCCACCCGCCGCTTCGTCACCCTGGTCGACGAGCTGTACGACCGCCACGTCAACCTGGTGTGCACCGCCGAAGCCGCGCCTATGCAGCTGTATGCGGGGTCGAAGCTGGCGGCCGCCTTCGAGCGCACTGCCTCGCGCCTGATCGAGATGCAGTCGGCCGAGTACCTGGCGCGCGAGCACCGGCCATAGGCGGCGAGCGGATCGCCGCGAGGGAGCGCAACGCTAGCCGGCGCCGCGAACCCATACCAGCGCCGCGCACAACAGCAAGCCGCCACCAGCGAGCCGGTGCACGAGGCCGCGCGGTAATCCAGCCAGTGCGTCGCTGTGACGCAACCGTCGCACGGCCAGCACCAGCAGGGCGAACCAGGTCAGGTTGAGCAGCTCGAACCATGCGCCCAGCCGGTAATAGCCCTGCATCGCCGGGACTGCGGCCGGATCGAGGAACAGCGGAAAGAACGCAGCGAAGAACAGGATTGGCTTGGGGTTGGACAGGGTCAGCAACAGGCCGCGCAGCGCGTCGCCGGCATGCGCCCGCTGCGCGGCGGTCGCGGCGGCGGCGGGCGCGCCGGCCGCGCGCAGCAGGCCGATGCCGAGCCAGGCCACGTAGAGCGCGCCGACGATCCGGACCGCATCGAGCAGGTTCGGCCAGCGCTCCACCAACACAGCCACGCCCAGACCGGAGAGCACGATCAGCACCACGTCGCCGGCCACGATCCCCGCCACCGCGGCGACGGCCGCGCGGGTCGAGGCATGGGCCCGGCCGGCCACGAACAGCGTCGCCGGTCCGGGCACCACGATCACCAGCGCCGAGGCGAACAGGAACGAGGCGAACTGCGCCGCGCCGCTCATGCCGCGGACTGCGTCTGATTGGCGGCATCTGCATGCAGACGGATCTGCGCGTCCAGCCAATCGTCGGTATGTGCGAAGCGATAGCCCAGCGCGAGGGCGCGCGTGGTGTCCAGCACATAGGGTGTTGCGAAGTCGAATGCGCTGAGCGCCGCTGGCGGATGCGCGCCGGGAACCGGTTCGCAACGCACCGGCCGGCCGATCACGGCGCCAACGCGCCGATGCAGGTCCAGCGCAGACAGCGCTCCCGTATCCGCGGCATTGATCGGCCCGGTGAATCCGGCTTCGCCCGCCCAGCGCAGGAAATCGGCAATGCCCTGGGCGTGGATGAAGGAACTGGCCCCGGGCGGCTGCGAATGCCGCAGCACCTCGCCGCGCCGCACCCGCGCCACGTAGCCGGCCAGGCGGCCGGTGAAATCGTCCAGCCCGGACAGCACATGCCCGATCCGTACCGCAACCACGGGCAGCGCCGGATGGCGGTGGAACCAGGCCTCGGCCTGGCGTTTGCCCAGGTCGTAATCGACCTCGGCCCGCGCCGGGTCGTCCCAGGGATGATCGAGGCCGATCTCCACCGTCGACAGGTCCAGGTCGTCCTCGCCGAAGGCAGCGCGCCCGGCGGCGCGCAGCGGGCGGTAGACCTCGATCGTCGAGGCCATCAGATAACGACCCACCCGGCCGGCGAACACGGCAGTGGAAATCGCGGCATCGCGCGGGCTGTAGCACATCTGGTCGTAGACCAGATCCCAGGTGGTGCGCTCGAATGCGGCCGCCATCGCCTTCCGGTCGCGCCGGTCGATCCGGATCCGCTGGACCCGATCGCCGAACGGATCGGCGGCCCGGCCACGGGTGGCCAGGGTGACCGCATGACCCGCCTCGAGCAGGCCCTCGGCCAGTCGCAGGCCAAAGAACCGGGTGCCCCCGATGACCAGAATCCGCTTGCTCATGAGAAATCTCCGTTTGCGCTGGTGGCATGATCCGGGTGCTTTCAGGGCGCGACAAACCAGAATTTCGAGCTATAAGGCTAAGAATTACTTATGCTCAGGCCATGCCGACCCCGCTTCGTTCGCTCTCCGGCCTGATCGATTTCGATGCCGCGGCCCGCTGGGGCAGCTTCCGGCTGGCTGCGGTGGAACTGCACAAGACCGCGGCCGCGGTCAGCCAGCAGGTGCGACAACTCGAGCAGGCGCTGGGCTTCGCCCTGTTCCAGCGTCATCCGCGTCAGATCGAGCTGACCGACAAGGGCCGCGAGCTGGCCGCGACCGTCGCGCGCCTGCTCGGCGAGCTGCGCGGTCGGGTCGGGGCGCTGCAGGAAGTCGGGGCCGAAGCGGTGCTGCGGGTGTCGACCACCCACTCGTTCGCGATGAAGTGGCTGGTGCCGCGTCTGCACCGGTTTTCGGCGCGGCATCCCGCGCTGGACCTGCGCCTGGAAGCCACTGACGCGGTGGTGCCGCTGGAACCGGGGCGCTGCGATCTGGCGATCCGCTATGCGCGCCTCGATGCGCACGACCCCGCGGAATTGCTGCTGCGCGAACAGTTGGTGCTGGTCCATGCGCCCGGATTGCCGGGGACCCGGGCACCGGACGGCGGCACGGTCGGGTTGGCCACGCTGCTGCAGCTGCCGCTGCTGTACGAGGAAACCCCAGCCCGCTGGCTGGCATGGCTGCAGGCCAATCACCTGCCGGTGAGGCGCTACGACTTCGCCCGCGGCTACAGCCACGGCGGGCTGCTGGTGCAGGCCGCCGTGGCCGGTCTGGGGCTGGCGCTGGTGCCACTGGCGCTGGCGGGTGAGGACATCGCGCAGGGACGGTTGCAGCGGGTGCCCTCGCGGGCGTTGCCGGCCGGCTATGGCTATCGGCTGCACTATGCGGATGCGGCGCGCGAGCTGCCGCGGGTGGTCGCCTTCATCGATTGGCTGCGCGTGGAGGCCGCCGGGGCGGGCGAGATCGACGGTTAACTGCAACCGTATGGTTGCATTTTTCGGCGTCCCGCCTAGGCTGTCGGTACCCAACCTGGAGGCGGCACATGACCGCGACCGACCGCATCGAACGCAGCATCGTGCTCAAGGCCCCGCGCAGCCGGGTCTGGCAGGCCCTGACCCACGCGCCGGAATTCGGGACCTGGTTCCGTGCCCATCTGGACGACCAGGTGTTCGTGCCCGGCCGCCAAGCACGCGGCGCGATCGCCTATCCCGGCTACGAGCACCTCACCATGGAGGTGACCGTCGAGAAGATGGAGCCCGAGCATCTGTTCTCGTTTCGCTGGCATCCCTATGCGGTGGAGCCCGGCGTGGATTACTCGGCCGAACCCACGACCCTGGTCGAGTTCAGGCTGCAGGACACCGATGCCGGCGGCACCCTGCTGACCGTAGTCGAATCCGGCTTCGATGCCATCCCATCCCATCGCCGCGACGAGGCCTATCGCATGAACAGCGGCGGCTGGGAGGAACAGATGCGCAACATCGCGTCCCACTTGCACGAGGAGGCGTAAGGATGGCCCGCCGCGCCGCCACTTTCCTGATGTTCCAGAACGGCGACTCCGAAACGGCGATGCGGTTCTACGTGTCGCTGTTCGAGGGTGCGCGCATCAACCGGCTCGAACGCTGGGTTGCGGGCGAACCCGGCGCCGAAGGCACGATCAAGCTGGCCGAATTCGAACTGGCCGGCCACCGCCTGCTGTGCAGCGACAGTCCGGTACGGCACGCCTTCGGCTTCACGCCTGCGCTCTCGCTGTTCATCGACTGCGACGGCGCCGACGAGCTCGACCGCGTGTTCGCGCAGCTGGCCGACGGCGGCCAGGTACTGATGTCCGTGGATAACTACGGCTTCAGCCAGCGCTTCGGCTGGTGCAACGACCGCTACGGCGTGTCATGGCAACTCAACCTGAACTGAGCGCGGCGTCCGGACTCGCCGAACACGCGCCGGTCTTCGCCGCGCTCGGCGATGCCACCCGGCTAAAGCTGGTGGCGCTGCTGTGCGCCGGCGGCGCGCTGTCGATCGCCCAGCTCACCGCCGCCACTGACCTGACCCGCCAGGGCGTGACCAAACATCTGCAGGTCCTGGCAAATGCGGGCCTGGTGCATGACGTGAAAGTCGGGCGCGAACGCCGCTGGCGGCTCGAACCCACGCAGCTGCAACTGGCGCGCGCCTCGCTCGAACGCATCGCAGGGCAATGGGACGATGCGCTGCTGCGGCTGCAGCAGCTGGTCGAAAACACGCCCTGAAGCCGCTGCGCGCGCGGGAACGCACGTGCCTCGATTAGGATGCGGTGGTCCGCCCAAAGGAATCCGCATGCATCGTCTCCGTGTTGTCGCCCTCGTCGCCGCGCTGCTGAGCACGCCCGTCTTCGCCCAGGAACGCGCTGAAGTCGCCAGCGCCGCGCAGAAGCTCCAGCCCGAAGTCCTGGCCTGGCGTCGCGACATCCACCAGCATCCGGAACTCGGCAACCGCGAGGTGCGCACGTCCAGGCTCGTCGCCGACCATTTGCGCGAGCTCGGCCTGGAGCCGAAGACCGGCATCGCCACCACCGGCGTCACCGCGATACTCAAGGGTGGCAAGCCCGGCCCGCGCATCGCGCTGCGCGCGGACATGGATGCGCTGCCGGTGACCGAGCGCACCGATGTGCCGTTCGCTTCCAAGGCCACCGCCACGTTCCGCGGCGAGACCACCGGCGTGATGCATGCCTGCGGCCACGATGCGCATACCAGCATCCTGATGGGCGTGGCCGAGGCGCTGGTGGCGATGAAGGACGAACTGCCGGGCGAGGTGCTGTTCGTGTTCCAGCCGGCCGAGGAAGGCCCGCCCGACGGCGAGGAAGGCGGCGCCGAGCAGATGCTCGTGGAGGGCATCTTCCGCGACTTCAGGCCCGAGGCGGTGTTCGGCCTGCATGTGTTCAGCACCGTGCAGGCCGGTCAGATCGCGGTGCACAGCGGCCCGACCATGGCCGCGTCGGACCGCTTCAACATCGTGGTCAAGGGCCGCCAGACCCACGGCTCGCGCCCCTGGGGCGGGATCGATCCGGTGGTGGCCGCCGCCGACCTGATCGGCAGCGCGCAAAGCATCGTCAGCCGGCGCCAGAACATCTCCAAGCTGCCGGTGGTGGTGAGCTTCGGCGCGATCAAGGGCGGCATCCGCTACAACATCATTCCCGACAGCGTCGAGCTGGTCGGCACCATCCGCAGCTTCGACGAGGGCATGCGCCAGGCGGTGTTCGCCGACCTGAAAAACGTGGCCGAACACGTCTCGGCCGCGCACGGGGCCACGGTCGACGCCAAGGTGCCCGACACCAAGGGCAATCCGGTCACGGTCAACGACCCCGCACTGACCGCGCGCATGCTGCCGAGCCTGGAGAAGGTGGCAGGCCAGGGCAATGTCGTCGATCCCGGCCTGACCATGGGCGCGGAGGATTTCTCGTTCTACGCCAAGGAAGTGCCGGGGCTGTTCTTCTTTGTGGGCGCCACACCCAAGGGCCAGGATCCGATGAAGGCACCGAGCAACCACTCGCCCGAGTTCTTCCTCGACGAGTCGGCGCTGGATCTGGGCCTGCGCGCGCTGCTGCAGGTGAGCCTGGACTACCTGCACGGCACCAACCCGCCCCCCGCTGGCTGACATGCTGCCCCTATAGGAGCGGCGTCAGCCGCGAGCACTTTGCGCATCCTGGCTTTCGATCACCAGTGCGCGACTGAAGCCTCCCCACGAAAGGCTGGATAATCGCGGCATGACCGCCGCAGAACTCCCGCTCGGCCGCGACGTCGCGTACCCGACCCACTACGACCCTGGCCTGCTGTTTCCGATCGCGCGCAGCATCGGTCGAAGCGCCCTGGGCCTCGCAGGCTCGCTGCCGTTCATCGGTGTGGACCGCTGGCATGCCTACGAACTGTCGTGGCTGGATGCGCGCGGCAAGCCACGGGTGGCGACCGCGACGTTCACCGTGCCGTTCGATTCGCCCAGCCTGATCGAATCCAAGTCGCTCAAGCTCTATCTCAACTCGTTCAATGCACACCGCGTGGCCAACGAGCTGGGGCTGCGCGACCTCATCGTCGCCGACCTGTCGCGCGCGGCCGGCGCGCCGGTGCGGTTCGACTTCGGCCTGCCACCTGTCGACACAGGCTCCGGCGACGACCGGTCGATCGACGCGATCGAACTCGACATCGATCGTTACGGCCCACCCGATCCGTCTCAGCTGCACAGCGGGGGCGAGGAGGTGACCGAAGTGCTGGTGTCCGGCCTGCTCAAGTCGAACTGCCCGGTGACCGGACAGCCGGACTGGGCCAGCGTACGCATCGCCTACCGCGGTCCATGCATCGATCGCGCAGGGCTGCTGCGCTACCTGGTGAGCTTCCGCGATCACGCCGACTTCCACGAACAGTGCGTGGAGCGCATCTTCAGCGACCTCCTGACCCGCTGCGCGCCGCGGTCGCTGTCGGTGGAAGCGCGCTACACCCGTCGCGGCGGATTGGACATCAATCCGTGGCGGGCCACGCCGGACGTCCCCGCGCCCGCATCGCAGCGCGACTCGCGGCAATGAATCGCGCCCGCGAAGCTCACGCCATACCTATGCTTTCTTAACATCCGCCATGGGACGCTTCCGTGCCGATTTCGAGGCACGAGGAGTCCCCCATGGCAAACCCGAAAGATCCCGAGTCGCTGTCGCTCGCCGGCAGCAGCGCCCCCCGCAACAAGCCGGACTTCTCCAACGTGAAGGGCGGCTCCGACACCGTGCGCGACACCAGCGGCGGCGGCGGTAGCGGCAAGCCCGATTTTTCCAACGTGCAGGGCGGCTCCGACACCGTGGCCGATACCGGCGGCGGTGGCGGCCAGCAAAGCTACACCGTGGAGAAAGGCGACAACTTGTCCGCCATCTCCAAGCGGTTCTACGGCAAATCGAAATACTGGAAGCAGATCTACGAGGCCAACCGCGACACCATCGAGAATCCCGACCTGATCTATCCGGGCCAGACGATCAAGCTGCCGGCGATCGATACCGACGGCGATGGCGACAGCGGCGACTGAATCGGCCGGCTGCATCCGCATTCCACCCCTCTCAAAGGAGTTTTCCGCATGAACCGCAATCGCCTTTCCCTGGTCCTGGCCACCGCACTGGCGGGCAGCATCGCCCTGGTCGGCTGCAAGAAGAAGGAAGAGCCGGTCATTACCCCGCCGGCCGCCGAGACTCCGGCGCCCGCGCCGACCGAACCGGCGCCTGCTCCGGCAGCGACCACCACCGTGAGCAGCGTCGACCTGGGCAATGCCATCGGCGCGGACAACAAGATCGCCTCGCCGATCAGCACATTCGCCACCAGCGACAAGATCTATGCCTCGGTCGCCAGCGACGGCCCCAATGCCGGCAAGCTCTCGGCCAAGTGGACCCATATCGACAGCAACCAGACGGTACACGAGGAAAGCAAGGACATTCCCGCCGGTCCGCAGGTGACCCAGTTCGAAATCAGCAAGCCGGACGGCTGGCCGGCCGGCAAGTACAAGCTGGAAGTCTCGCTGGACGGCGCCGTGGTCCAGACCCGCGAATACGAGGTCAAGTGACCTCGCGCAAAGCGTGAGGTCATCCCCGCGCAGGCGGGGATCCAGAACCAGGCGCGACCATCCCCGCGCAGAGCCTGCCCCCAGCAAAAGCGGGGGCAGGGATCAAGCTTCGAACAATTTTCCGCGAAGGCGGCAAGCCGGGCGCGACGCGAGTCGCGCCCTTTTTTTATTTTCCCGCACGCCGGTAGAGACCGTCGAAGCTCGTGGTCCAGGTCTGGCCGTCGTCCTTGGAGGTTTCCCACAGCTGACGCACGCTGCCATCGGCATTGGGCGTCCAGCTGATGCGCTCACGTTGGGCCGGGCCGGTTGATGGGTCCGTCTTTTCGCGGGTGCCAGCCAGGACCATGCGCTCGCCTTCCAGGCCACCTTGCAGATGCAGGCGGACGCCGGACTGGTCGACCCAGAATTGCTCCCAACGACCGGTGGTCGCGTTGTAGAGGTTGAAGCTCTTGCCCGCGAAGCCGGTGGCGCCGGTCCAGTTCTCGAAGATCACGCAGGCCTCGAGGATCCGTTCCACCCGGCTCTGCCCCGCCTTGGTCCCATCGCGTTTGTGGACGTCCCACTCGCCAACCCAGAAATCGAACTGGCGGTGCGCGGGCGTCGCACACGGCGCCGGCGCTGCCGCGGGCGCCTGGGCTGCGGCGGACGAGACCATGAACATGCTGGGGAACAGGAACAGGCGCGAAAAACGCTGCATGGTGCGACCCTTGTGGAAGGCCTGCGCCTAGCCTACGCCAGGGCGCGGCGCAGTAAGCGTGGCGACGACGCTTTCGGCCGACCCCGCAAAACGCGAAAATGGCCGGCCCGGCGCCTTGCGCTCGAATCCGCTTCCTTTCCCCCGGACACATATCCCGATGACCGAGACGCCCAAGATCCTGTACACACTGACCGACGAGGCGCCGTTCCTGGCCACCGCCTCGCTGCTGCCGATCGTGCAGGCCTTCACCGCCCCGGCGGGCATCACGGTGGAATCGCGCGACATATCCCTGGCGGCGCGGATCCTGGCGCAATTCGGCGATGTGCTCGGCGACGCACAACGCGCCACCGACGACCTGGCCGAACTCGGCCAACTGGCCACCACGCCGGAGGCCAACATCATCAAGCTGCCCAACATCAGCGCGTCCGAGCCGCAGCTCAAGGCTGCGATCGCCGAACTGCAGCAGCAGGGTTACGCGATCCCGGACTATCCCGAAGACGCGAAGACCGACCACGACAAGGACATCAAGGCCCGCTACGACCGGGTCAAGGGCAGCGCGGTCAATCCGGTGCTGCGCGAGGGCAATTCCGACCGTCGCGCGCCGGCCTCGGTCAAGGCCTACGCGCGCAAGCATCCGCACCGCATGGGCAAGTGGAGCGCCGACAGCAGGACCCACGTCGCGCATATGGAAGCCGGCGATTTCTTCGGCAGCGAACAGTCGGTCGTCGTGCCGCAGGCCTGCAGCGTGCGGATCGAATTCACCGCCGACAACGGCAGCTGCTTCCCGCTGCGCGCGCCGCTGCAGCTGCAGGCCGGTGAGGTGATCGACGCGGCGTCGATGAGCGCGGCCGGGCTCGCTGGTTTCATCGATGCGCAGCTCCAGGACGCCAAGGCGCAGGGCGTGCTGTTTTCGCTGCACCTGAAGGCGACGATGATGAAGATCAGCGACCCGATCATGTTCGGGATCGTGGTCTCGCGCTTCTACCGCGAAGCGCTGGAAAAGCATGCCGACGCGCTCGAACAGTTGGGCTTCGATCCGGGCAACGGCATCGGCGACCTGTACGCGCGCCTGCCCGGGCTACCCGAAGCCGCGCGCGCGCAGATCGAGGCCGACCTCGCCGCGGTGTACACGCAGCGCCCGGGTCTGGCGATGGTCAATTCGGACAAGGGCATCACCAACCTGCACGTGCCCAGCGACGTGATCGTGGACGCGTCGATGCCGGCGATGATCCGCGACGGCGGCCGCATGTGGAACGCGCAAGGCGAACTGCAGGACACCAAGGCGGTGCTGCCCGACCGCTGCTACGCATTGATCTACCAGGCGGTGATCGACGACTGCAAGGCGCACGGCGCCTTCGACCCGGCCACCATGGGCAGCGTGCCCAATGTCGGCCTGATGGCGCAGAAGGCCGAGGAATACGGCAGCCACGACAAGACCTTCCAGATGCCCGGCGCGGGCACCGTGCGCGTGGTCGACGAGGCGGGCAAGGTGCTGATGGAACACCGCGTGGGTGCCGGCGACATCTGGCGCATGTGCCAGACCAAGGACGCGCCGATCCGCGACTGGGTCAAGCTGGCGGTGACCCGCGCGCGCCTGAGCAACACACCCGCGGTGTTCTGGCTGGACAAGGCGCGCGCGCACGATGCCAACCTGATCGCCAAGGTCGAGACCTACCTCGGCGAACACGACACCTCGGGCTTGGATATCCGCATCCTCGCGCCGTTCGACGCGATGGCGCTTTCGCTCGCGCGCATCCGCGCCGGCAAGGACACGATCTCGGTCACCGGCAACGTGCTGCGCGACTACCTCACCGATCTGTTCCCGATCATGGAGCTGGGTACCAGCGCCAAGATGCTGTCGGTGGTGCCGTTGATGGCCGGTGGCGGTCTGTTCGAGACCGGCGCCGGCGGCAGTGCGCCCAAGCATGTGCAGCAGTTCATCGCCGAAAACTATCTGCGCTGGGATTCGCTGGGCGAATTCCTGGCCCTGGCCGCATCGCTGGAACACCTGGCCGACACCACCGGCAACGCCCGCGCAAAAGTGCTGGCCGACGCGCTGGATGCCGCCAACGCGCAATTCCTCGACAACGACAAGTCGCCCAGCCGCAAGCTCGGCGGCATCGACAATCGCGGCAGCCACTACTACCTCGCCCTGTACTGGGCGCAGGCGCTGGCGGCGCAGGATGCCGACGCGGAACTGAAGGCGCGCTTCCAGCCTGTTGCGAAGGCACTCGCCGAAAACGAAGCGCAGATCGTCGCCGAACTGATCGCCGTGCAGGGCACGCCCGTGGACATCGGGGGCTACTACCGACCCGACATGGACAAGCTGTCGCAGGCGATGCGGCCGAGCCCGACGCTCAATACGGCGTTGGCCACGCTGGGGTCGCGCTAGCGCAGCGTCCATAGGCTGCGACGCCATCCTCGAAGGGGCGCGCGGGCGCCCCTTGCTTCATCCGCTTCCATTCCCGGGATAGCACGACGCGATCTGCCCTAGCGGATCAGCGGAACGCCGAGAGTGCGATCGAATCGACTGCGACCCACCCTGGTCCGTGCTGTGCTCGGTCCACGGCCTGTGCGTGGTCGGCGTGATACCGGCTGGACTTCGATGGATTCCGCCTGTGCGCGCCCATCGCCGGGCTCGGTGAGCGCGGGTCGCAATTGCGAGCCAGGCCCGACAGCGGTTGGATGCATGCATTCATGTCAGCCTCCAGGTGTATTGCCAGGGCCGGACCTCGGGCGTCGGCGCGTTCACAGCGCCTGCGCAGGCTTGGACGCCGCGTCCCATACGCCGGCGACGTCGAAATGCTCGACGGTCTTGCGGAAGTCGAGCAGGTAGTCCTTATCCTCGTCGTAATAACGCGCCAGTTCGATCTGCTTGCCGGCGAAGGCTTCGATCGATTCACGCCGGTCCCACAGGGTCAGCAATGCGAACTCGGTGCGGCCGTTATGCCTCTGACGCAGCAGCCACACGCCCAGGTTGCCGGGCGTGGCGCGATAGTCGCGCACGCCGGTGGCCTGCAGCAGCTGTTCGTAGGCGTCCGCATCCTCGGTGCGGGTCTCGCCGCGCCAGAGCCTGGCGATCATCGCGGTGGGCCTAACCGCAGGCCACGCAGTCGCGCAGCTGCAGTTCGTCGTTCGCGGCGAGTTGTTCGAACGGCTCTTCCAGGTCCAGGTTGTGGCCCGCGTGCATCGGCCGTCCGCCGAGGAACTGCAGATGCTGCAGCAGGCCAAGGCCGGAACCGGCTGGCTCAGAGGCGGACGCGGCCCGCGCGTGCCAGCGTTCGCCGGCGGTGCGGTTGCCGAGCGGTGCGAAATCGGCGTCCAGGTCGTCCGGACGGGTGAAATGGCCTTCCAGGAACATCAGGCCCTTGAACAGATTCATGGTGCGCTCCTTGGGCGTTCGCAGATGCGGGATTGCCTCTGTTTCTTGAACGTAGTAGAAGGTAAACCCATCCCGTCGGCCCTTAAAGCGATGCTTTTGCAAGGAAGATTTGAATGGAATTCAAGTCATGAGCCGCCTGCCCCTGCACGCCCTGCCCGGTTTTGTCGCCGCCGCCCGTGCCGGCAACCTTTCGCGCGCGGCCGAATCGATGCATCTGACCGTCAGCGCCCTAAGCCATCAGATCAAGGCCCTGGAGGAACGGCTCAATCGCACCTTGTTCGTGCGCGGGGCGCGCGGGATCGCGCTGACCGAGGACGGGCGCCGGCTGCTGGAGAGGATCGGCCCGCACTTCGACGCCATCGAAGACGCGCTGCGCCCCTATGCCGCGCGCCGCGACGACGTGCTCACGATCAGCGTGACGCCGTCGGTGGCCTCGGCCTGGCTGGTGCCGCGACTGGGCGGCTTCCTGGCCGCGCACCCGGAAATCGAAGTCAGCGTGCTCTCCGATACCGCCTTGGTCGACTTCGCCCGCGACACCCATATCGATGCGGCCCTGCGCATCGGCCTGGGCGACTGGGCCGGCCTGCAGGTGGAGCTGCTGTTCGACGAGTGGCTGCTGCCGGTGGCCAGTCCTGCCCTGATCGAACGCCAGGGCGGCCTGCCCACGCTCGAGGGTCTGCGCGACTGGCCGCTGCTGGGCGATCCGGACGACGAATGGGATCACTGGTTCGCCCAGCACGGCCTGCCGCCGGCGAAGCGCTACGTGGCGACGTTCAACGACTCCGAGGCCCAGAATCGCGCCGCCCGCGACGGGGTGGGTGTGGCGCTGGGACGGCTGACCCGGGCGCGGCTGCTGCTCGAGTCCGGGCAGCTGGTCGCGTTGGCCGCACAACCCACGCCGGCCAGCTACGGTCACTACCTGGTCTACCCGCCGCGCTCGGCGGCGCATGGCGGGCTGCAGCGGTTCCGCACCTGGCTGCTGGAGCAGGCGCGTGAACATGCCGAGGCGGCGTCGCGGCCGGTGCGCTGAGGCAGCGATGGCGGTGGGCATGCGCATCGCCGAGAATCGGGGTTCTTCCCCAAACCGGTGTCCAGACATGCTTCGCATTGCCGCGCTTGCCGCCAGCCTCGCCCTCGTCGCCTGCGCCCAGACCGCTGAAACTGCCGGCCCGGAACCTGCTGCCGCGACCGCGCCCGAGCCCGCCGCGGACAGCGCACGCCAGAGCGATCCATTGCTCGCGGCCGTCGCCGGCAGCTGGCGCACTCCGGCCAATGTGGCCCGCGACGTCTACCGCCACCCGCGCGAGACCCTGCAGTTCTTCGGTCTGCAGCCCGACCAGACCGTGGTGGAAATCACCCCGGGCGGTGGCTGGTATGCCGAGATCCTGGCGCCCTATCTGCGCGACTCGGGCACCTATGTCGCCGCCGTGGTCGACCCCATGGCGGTCGCCGAAGGCAAGGACCGCGACTACCAGAACAGAAGCAAGACCGGGCTGGAAGCCAAGTTCGCCGCCGCCCCCGCGCAGTTCGACAAGGCGCAGGTCGTGGCTTACGACCCGAAGGCGCCCGCGTTCGGCGCGCCGGATTCGGCCGATCGCGTGCTGACCTTCCGCAACGTCCACAACTGGCGCATGGACGGCGTGGCCGAAGCCATGTTCCGGGGCTTCTTCCAGGTGCTCAAGCCAGGCGGCGTGCTGGGCGTGGTCGAGCATCGCGCCGCAGCCGATGTTCCCGCGGACGATGACAGCGGCTACGTGAGCGAAGCGCAGGTGATCGCGCTGGCCCAGGCGGCGGGCTTCCAGCTCGAGGAGAAGAGCGAGATCAACGCCAATCCGAAGGACACCAAAGACCATCCCAACGGCGTGTGGACCCTGCCGCCGGCGAACCGTCATGACCCCGAAGACGACCCCAAGTACAAGGCCATCGGCGAGAGCGACCGGATGACGCTGCGGTTCGTGAAACCGCGCCGCGAGTAACCGCACGCGCGAAACCAAGTGTGCCGCCGCAGCGGCGGACAGCACCCGCATGCTCATCGCCTTCAACAAACCCTATGGCGTGCTGTGCCAATTCACCGACCGCAGTATCCCGCCCCGGCCGACGCTGGCCGGGTTCGGGCTGCCGCCGGACGTCTATCCTGCGGGCCGCTTGGACCACGACAGCGAAGGCTTGTTGCTGCTGACCGATGACGGCGCGCTGGCGCACCGGCTGACCGCGCCGCGCCACAAGCTACCCAAGACCTATTGGGTCCAGGTCGAGGGCCAACCGGAAGAGGACCAGCTGCGCGCCTTGCGGGCGGGCCTCGAGCTCGGCGACGGGAAGACTCTGCCGGCGGGCGCACGCCGCATCGCGCCACCGGAGCTGTGGCCGCGTAATCCGCCGGTACGCTTCCGCAAGACCGTCCCCGATGCCTGGATCGAACTGGTGCTGCGCGAAGGCCGCAATCGCCAAGTGCGGCGCATGACCGCAGCGGTCGGTCTGCCCACCCTGCGGCTGGTGCGGGTGGCGGTGGGCACACAGCGCCTGGGCGAACTCACACCGGGGCAGTGGCGCCGGGTCGCATCCGGCGACGCTGAATCGTTAAGCGCAGAATCGGGGTAAATGCAGGCGCGATGTCCGGATGGGCTCGCATCTGGCGTTGCTATCCTGCTACCGTTTCGGCCCGCGGCACGGTGGGGTAGCCATGCACGCTCCCGGAGTTTCCCGATGACGGCCAAGCCGTCCACAACCCTGGGAAGGATCCTGGTCGTCGACGACCAGGCGGCCAATCTGCGCGCGGTGAGCACCCTGCTCGCCCGCCACGGCTATGACGTCCGCACCGCCGACTCCGGCGCGCAGGCGATGGCGCTGGCGCGTGAATGCCAGGCCGACCTGATGCTGCTGGACATGGTGATGCCGGGCATGGACGGCTTCGCGCTGCTGGCGCAGATCAAGCAGGACGCCGCGTTGCGACGCCTGCCCGTCGTGTTCCTGACCGCCGCACACGATCGCGAGCTGCTGGTGCGCGCGTTCGACGCCGGGGCGGTGGACTATGTCACCAAGCCGTTCATGCCGGAGGAGCTGCTCGCGCGGGTGTCGGCGCAGGTCGGACTCAAGCAGACCCGCGACCGCCTTGAGCGCGTCGCGCGCGAACGCCAGGAGCTGGTCACCCTGGTCGCGCACGACCTGAAGAATCCCCTGACCAGCGTGCTGTTCGCCAGCGACGTACTGCGCAGCGGCGGTGCGCGTCCCGAGCGCGTGCCGCGCTACCTGCAGATGATCCACGAGAGCGCCCAGGATGCGCTGGGCTATATCCGCCGTTATCTGGAAACCCAGGCGGCGCAGGCACGCGGCACCGACGGCCGCCAGGATGACGGCACGTGCGTGGCCTGGCGGGAACTGCTCGACTGGCTTCATGACCGTTACGCGCTGCAGCTCGAAGCGCGCGGCCTGCAGCTCAATATCGCCGCGCCCGAGACGGACGCGAGCGCCGCCATGGACGGCGTGGTGCTGCGTCAAGTCGTGGAGAACCTGGTCACCAATGCGATGAAGTACGCGCCAGGCAGCGATGTCGACCTGAGCCTGCGCAACGGCTCGCCGGGGTACTGGCAATTGCATGTCGAGGACCGCGGCCCGGGGATCCCGGCCGCGCACCGCACCCAGCTGTTCATGCCCTTCATGCGGCTGCAGGAAGGCGACGACCCGCTCTCGAGCGGCCTGGGTCTGTCGCTGGCCCGACAGATCCTGGAGGGTGCGGGCGGCAGCCTGTGGTACGAGGATCGCGATGGCGGCGGCGCCCGGTTCGTGGTCGAAGTACCGGCCGCATCCGAGACTTCCATCCGGGCGGTTGGCTAACACGGCGCGGATGCCCGGCATGGCGGCTCCGCGACGCGGGGTGCGCGCCACTTCGCTAACCGCGCACCGTGTCTGTCCGAAGCACAGCAAGACGCCGGCCTTGCGACCGGCGTCGTTCGCATCGGCTGGCGCTCAGGTCGAAGCAGGTCGCGTAGTGCGCTTGCCTGCGCTGGTGCGCCGCTTGCGCGCAGCGCCATTCGCGCGCTTGGCCTCGATGCGTGTGGCGCTGCCCTCGATCGGGCCTTCCTGTGCCTGCTTCGCGCGACGGCGCGCGGCATACCACAGCAGGCCTGCACCTGCGGCGGCGGCCACTGCGATCACCGGATTGCGGCGCACGAACTTCGTGGCCACGCGCGTACCGGTTCTCAGCGCACCGAGTGCCGCACCGGTTTCGACCCACTTGATCGCCTTGTCTGGCACCCGGTCGCGGATGGTTTCGCCGACTTGCGTCGCCAGTTCCAGCGCACGGCCGGGCAGATCGTTCATCATGCTCATGACTTGGGTTCCCGCGAGTCCATACCGGGGTTCAGTCTCGTCGGATCGCCGTTCAAGCGACGTGAGCGCACGGCCGCGATGCATTCGGCAGCCTGAATGCACGCAACGCGCTCACATGCCGCGCCGCGAGAAACCATCCGAAACGGCTTTCCACATCCCGCCGCAGCGGGGGAGAAAACCCATTGGGAGCGACGCTTTTCCTGTTCATCGTGGTTTGGCGCGGTGGGTTGCCACTGCGTTCCACGGATCCTCAGGCCACGGATGCTTCGGATAGCGCCCCTTCATTTCCCTGCGCACCTCCGGATACGTCCGTTCCCAGAAACCCCGCAGGTCCTGCGTGACCTGCAGCGGCCGGCCGGCCGGTGAAAGCAGGTGCAGGGTGAGCGGGATCCGACCCTCGGCGATGCGCGGCGTGTCGGTCCATCCGAACAGCTCCTGCAGCTTGACCGCCAGCACCGGCGCCACCGGCGCTTCCTCGGCCGTTTGCCACCCGTATTCGATACGCCGCTGCATACCTGAAGGCACGCCGATCTGGATGGGTGCGAGCGTATCCACCTGCCTGCGGAGCAACCCGTCGAGCAGTCCCTTCAACGCCAGCGCCAGCTCGCCTTCGCTCAACGCGTCCAGGCGACGCTTGCCGGCGAAGGCCGGACGCAGCCAGGCGTCGCGCGCCGTCAGCAGCGCGTCATCCGACAGGTCCGGCAGGCCAAGCTGTGGCATCCATGCGCGCAGGCAGCGGATGCGCGCGCGCCACTGCGCAAGTTCCGGGCTCCATGGCAGCACCTCAAGGCCCAGTTCGACGACCGCATCGGTCAGCGCCTGCGCGGCCTGCGCGGGATCGACCTGCCCGGCGGGCCGGGTATCGAGCACGATCCCGTCATAGCGCCGCTCGCGCTGCGCCACCAGCGCGCGCGCCACCGGGTCCCACCGCACCACGTCCTGTTCGACGAAGCGCCCGGGGAAGGCGCGGCGCAGTTCGGCTTCATCCAACGGCGCGCCGCGCAGGATCAACGCATCGCGGCTGCGCTCGAAGCGCAGCTCGCTGGCGACGATCCACGCTTCACCATACAGGGCGCTGTCTTCGAACAGGCGCGCCATGCGTCCGTTCGCGAGCTGGTAGCGCAGTGGATCAGCCGCGTGCCGATGGGCGATGCGATCCGGGAAGGCGTGCAGCAGGCGGTCGCCGATCGCATGCGCGGGCACATCGCGCGGCGAACGCGCATCGATGCGCAAGCGGCGACGCCATTGCCCGGCGGCCGCGTCGATCGCGGCCAGGGCGCTGCGGCTGGCGCCGGCGGGGACGCGAGATTCGCGATACCCGGCCAGGGCCTGCCAACGGTGGGCCAGCGCGTCGGATCGGGGACCTCCGCTTCCCGAGAGCAGGGGATCGCGCGCCTCGATGAGTGCGGCCAGATCGCAGGCCAGCGCGGACTCCGCCGGCGTTGCCGGCGCGAGCAGCATCGCCGCCAGCCGCGGATGCGTACCGAGCGTCAGCATGCGCCGGCCGGCCGAAGTGATGTCCCAGCGCCGTGCCTCGTCCTCGCCATGCGGGGACAGCGCACCGAGCCGCAGCAGCAGGTCGCGCGCCGCGGCCAGCGCGCCGGCCGGCGGTGGATGAAGGAAGCGCACGGCATCGCTACCCCAGGCGGCGAGTTCGAGCGCCAGAGCGGCGAGTTCGACCTGCGCGATTTCCGCGCGCCGCTGCGGTTCCAGCCGCTGCGATGCGGGCCACAGCCGGTACGCCCAGCCGTCCGCGACACGTCCGGCGCGGCCGGCGCGCTGGTCGGCCGAGGCCTGCGAGATCGTCACCATGTCGAGCCGCGAAAAGCCGCTGTTCGGATCGAAGCGCGGTTCACGCGCAAGACCCGTATCGATGACCACGCGCACGCCCGGCAGGGTGACGCTGGATTCGGCCACGTTGGTCGCGAGCACCACGCGGCGCACGCCGTCGGGCGCGGGCTGCAGAACGCGCGACTGCTGTTCCACTGGCAGTTCGCCATGCAGCGCAAGCACGTCCGCTTGCCGGTGCTCACCGCTTCCGGCCGCGCGTTGGGTCAGCGCCGCCTGCACGCGTGCGATCTCGCGCTGCCCGGGCAGGAACACCAGCACGTCGCCCGGATGGACAGCGAGCGCGTGCACCACGGCACGAACAGTCTGCGCTTCCAGCGCTTCCTCGCGCCGCGCGGGAAACGAGGCGATCTCGACCGGAAAGCTGCGTCCCGCGCTCGACAGGCGCGGGGCGTCCAGCCATCGCGCCATGCGTTCGCCGTCGAGCGTGGCCGACATCACCACGATGCGCAGGTCTTCGCGCAAGCCTGCCTGCACGTCCAGGGCCAGCGCCAGCCCCAGGTCGCCGGCGAGATGGCGCTCATGGAATTCGTCGAACAGCAGCGCGCCGATGCTGCCGGGACCGGTGCCGCCAAGCTCGGGATCGTCCTGCAGCATCCGGGTCAGGATGCCTTCGGTCACGACCTCGATCCGGGTGCGGGCCGAGATCCGGTTCTCGAAACGGATCCGGTAGCCGACCGTGTCACCGATGTCCTCACCAAGCTGGCGGGCCATGAACGCGGCCGCGGCGCGCGCGGCCACGCGGCGCGGCTCCAGCATCACGATCTTCCTGCCCTGCAGCCAATCCGCGTCGAGCAGCGCCAGCGGCACCTGCGTGGTCTTGCCGGCGCCGGGCGGCGCTTCCAGCACCAGACGCGGATGCGCGGCCAGCGATGCACGGACCTGCGGCAACAGTGACGAGATGGGAAAGAGATCTGCGGAAGCCGCCATATGCGCTGGAACGAATCTGCGGCGCCGTACGGCGGCTCCCGGGCAGCGCATTGTGCAATCGGTCGCCTCGGGATGCGCGCCGACGCGTGCAGTTCTGTTGCAGGGCAAGATGACGATGGTCATACATCGCGGCTAGATTCCGGGTTCCCCTGACGAAAAGGACTTCGTATGCGCCGTCCCGCGCCCTTCCACCGGCATGCCTTTCTCGCCTGTTGCGCGCTTGCCGCACTGCTCATCGGCCAGCCCGCGCACGCGGCCGTGTTCATCAACGAATTCCACTACGACGACGCCACCTCCAGCGGCGACACCGGCGAGCGCATCGAAGTGGTGGCTACCGCAGGCGAGTCGCTCAGCGGGTACCGCATCTATCTGTACAACGGCTCCACGCCTTCGGCCGCGACCACCTACGACAACGATGCGGTCCCGGCCGGCAGCCTCGTGACCTGCGGCGCCAGCGTGCGCATCGCCACGCTGAGTTATCCCAGCAACGGCATCCAGAACGGGGCCAACGACGGTTTCGCCCTGGTCAACGCCAGCGGGCAAGTGGTGCAGTTCCTGAGCTACGAGGGCCAGATCACCGCCAGCAATGGCCCCGCCGCCGGCCGCACCAGCAGCAACCTGCCGGTCGCCGAGAGCGGCTCCACCGCCGCCGGCACTTCGCTGCAGCTGGGCGGCAGCGGCAGCAGCTACGGCAACTTCAGCTGGCGCAGCTCGGCCATCCAGACCTTCGGCCGCTGCAACAACGGCCAGAGCTTCAGTTCCGCCAGCAACACGCCGCCGGCAGTCACCGCGACCACGCCCGTCCAGGGCGCCACCGATTTTCCGGCCACGGGCAATCTCTCGGTGAGCTTCAGCGAAAGCGTGTCGCTCGTCAGCGGCGCCTTCACCCTGGCCTGCGCCACGTCCGGGAACGTCGCGCTGTCGCATGCCAGCAGCGGCAGCACGTTTTCGATTGATCCCGCAGCTACGCTCACGGCTGGCGAGGGCTGTCTGTTCACCGTGGTCGCGAGCAAGGTCAGCGACAGCGGTGGCACGCATCCGGTGCAGGACACCGCGATCGATTTCGACATCGCGTCTGGAAGCACGCCCGGCGACTACTACGCGCGGGTCAACACCTCCAGCGCCTCGCAGCTGCGCTGCTCGCTGCACGAGACGATCCGCAACCACACCGTCTACCCCTACAGCGCCAGCAGCACCGACACCTGGGACATCCTGGAGCTCGCCGACGAGGATCCGAACAACGCCGGCCGCATCCTCGACGTCTACCGCAACCGCAGTTATCTCAAGGGCAGCGAGCGCGCGGGCACCGGCACCGGCATCACCTACAACCGCGAGCACACCTGGCCGAACTCGCTCGGCTTCGGCAGCGCCACCGGCGACAAGGGCCTGCCGTACGCGCCGTATACCGATACCCACATGCTGTATCTGAGCGACACCAGCTTCAACTCCGACCGCGGCAACAAGCCGTATGCGGCATGCACCCAGTCCGGCGGCTGCGGCGAGCGCGCGACCGAGGCCAACAACGGCTACGGCGGCGGTAGCGGCGTGTATCCGGGCAATTCCAACTGGGTGCAAGGCCCCGACGGCAACGGCGGCTCGTTCGAGGTCTGGGGCCACCGCAAGGGCGACATGGCACGCGCGGTGATGTACATGGCGATCCGCTACGAAGGCGGCGACGATTCGAACACCGGACAATCCGAACCCGATCTGGAGCTGACCAACGACCGCAGCAGGATCGTCATGACCTCGGCCTCGCCTGCCTACATGGGCCTGCTCTCGACTCTGCTGGCCTGGCACCAGACCGATCCGCCCGACGCAGCCGAACGCGAGCGCAACGAAGTGATCTACGAATTCCAGGGCAATCGCAATCCCTTCATCGATCATCCCGAATGGGCGAGCAGCGCGCTGTTCACTTCGAGCCAACCTTCGAGCTGTCAGTTGAACTGACTGCTTACGCCTGTGGGAGCGGCCTCGGCCGCGATGCTTCCACCGATTAGAGCGAGAAGGCACGGAGCATTCGCGACCGAGAGCCTGCCCCGGACCCGATCCGGGGTCGCTCTCATCTCGTTTTAGTCGTTGACTGCATTGCTAGACTTGCCCGATGCAACTGATCGACATTGGCGCCAACCTCACCCACGACAGCTTCGATCACGACCGCGATGCGGTGCTGCAACGCGCCCGCGATGCGGGCGTGGACCGGATCGTGGTCACCGGCGCGAGCCGCGAACACTCGCCCAAGGCGTTGGCGCTGGCGCTGCAGCACCCGGGCTTCCTGTCTGCCACCGCCGGCGTGCATCCGCACCACGCGATCGAATACACCGACGAATGCGACGCCGAGATGCGCGCGCTGCTCGCGCATCCGCAGGTGGTCGCGGTGGGCGAAACCGGCCTGGATTATTTCCGCGACTTCTCGCCGCGGCCGGCGCAGCGCAAGGCCTTCGAACGCCAGCTGCAGATCGGCGCGGATCTGTCCGCCAACGGCCGCGGCAAGCCGCTGTTCCTGCACCAGCGCGACGCGCACGCCGACTTCATGGCGGTGATGAAGAACTTCGACGGCAGGCTGGGCCCAACCGTGGTGCATTGCTTCACCGGCACCCGCAAAGAGCTGTTCGACTACCTCGACCAGGACTGGTACGTCGGCATCACCGGCTGGCTGTGCGACGAGCGCCGCGGCCTGCACCTGCGCGAGCTGGTGAAGCACATCCCGGCGAACAGGCTGATGGTCGAAACCGACGCGCCCTATCTGCTTCCGCGCACCGTCAAGCCGCAGCCTTCGCACCGCCGCAACGAACCGATGTACCTGGCGCATATCGTCGAGGAACTGGCCCGCGACCGCGACGAGGATCTCGAGGTCACCGCATCGGCCACCGTGGCCAGCGCGCGCGCGTTCTTCCGCCTGCCCTGAACGCAAACGGCCCGCGCATGGCGGGCCGTAGCGTTCCTTTCTCGAGTACTGGCCTTCAGCTGACCGTCGCGGTTTTCGTCCGGTCGCGTTTGAACAGCCCGAAGATCTTCTTGCCGAAGGCCACAGCGACCAACGCCAGCGGAATCAGCAGCTTCTTGAGCCCGAGCAGCAGCACGCCCAGCTTGGCGAACAGCCCTGCCTTCGCCGCCAGGCCGCCGCCGATCAGCGCGGCGATGCCATAGGCCGCCACCTTGTCGGTCTTGCTGTCGTAGTCGGCGTAGCGCGCGCCCTGGTCGAACTCGACCTGCGGCAACAGCCGCTGCATGCCTGCCTGCACGTCCTTCAGGCCTTGCATGCCCGAAATGGCATTGAGGCTGAGGTAACCGCGGCGCCCGAGCACGCGGATGTCGTAATTGAGCGTGCGGCCTTCGCTGCCCTCGAATGCCAGCTCCTTGGCCCAGTACAGCTTCTTGGTGGTGGCATCGTAGTGCGGCGGCTCGGCCCAGCCGATTAGCTCGATGCCGCCATAGCCGGCCTCCTTGCGCGCAGCGTTCTCTTCACTGGTGCCGTCTTTCATCTCCTGCAGCAACTCGGCGTAGTCGATCTCGGCCGCGTCGTCGTCGGAAACGTAGCCGTCGTCGGAATAAGTCACCACCACCGCCCAGCCCTGCTCGTCCAGCACGCCGCGTCCGCGCGGCACCACCAGGCCCAGCACGGTGTCGTCGGGCGGATTGCCCCAGAGCTGCTCCAGCACCTTGCGTGCATCGGCCGCCTCGAGATAGCGGAAATTCTGGTCCAGCCGGAAGCGCGCCTCCGCACCCGGCACCGCGACCTCGCCATCGCGGAACTTCAGCGAGGCCACCAGCGCCTGCGCCTGCTTTTGTGCTTCTTCCTGTCCCTGCGCGGCAGCGCCGTGCGCGATCGCGCCCAGGCCGACGGCCAACAGGCCGAGCAGCCATCCCTTCGCCAACGTCATGTCGGTGTCCCCTTGGAGTGACGGGCGTCCCCACGCCCGGGCATTAGTGTGCCGCGCCGCGTTCAGCTCCGCAAACCAACCCCGCGCTTGAGCAACCAAAGTCCCAATGTCGCCAGCCCGACCACGAAGCCCAGCATCAGCGCATACGCGATCCACAGCGGCACGTCGGACACGCCGAGCAGGCCGTAGCGGAAGGCGTTGACCATGTAGAAGATCGGGTTGGCCAGGGTCAGGGTCTGAGCCCAGTCGGGCAGCAGCTTGACCGAGTAGAACACGCCGCCCAGGTAGGTCAGCGGCGTGAGGATGAAGATCGGCACGATCGCCACGTCGTCGAACTTCTTGGCGTAGACCGCGTTGACGAAACCGGCCAGCGAAAAGATGGTGGCGCCGAGCAGTACCGTCGAGAGGGTCACCAGCGGGTGCGGCAGCCGCACCTTGGTGAAGAACATGGCGATGCACAGCACGATGATCCCGACCATCAGCCCGCGCAGCACCGCACCGGCGACATAGCCACCGAGCACCACCCAGCTGGGCATCGGGCTGACCAGCAGTTCCTCGACGTGGCGGCCGAACTTGGCGCCGAAAAAGCTGGAGGAAATGTTGCCGTAGCTGTTCTGGATCACGCTCATCATCACCAGCCCGGGGACGATGAAATCCATGTAGCGGATGCCGTCCATCTCCCCTACGCGCGAGCCGATCAGGCCGCCGAAGATCAGGAAGTACAGGGTCATGGTGATCGCCGGCGGCACCAGGGTCTGGCCCCAGATGCGCAGGATGCGCATCACCTCGCGGCGCATGATGGTGAGCAGCGCGACCCAGTTGCGGCTGGCGGTGCTGCCGCCTTCGGTCACGGGAACCTGCGATGCGTTCACGCCGCGGCCTCCGCATCGACGTGCTGGCCGGTCAGGCGCACGAACAGCTCTTCCAGCCGGTTGGACTTGGTCCGCATCGAGCGCACGCGGATGCCGGCTTCGTTGAGCGCGGCGAACACACGGTTGAGGTCCATGGCCCGCGGCATGTCCAGGTCCAGCGTGTGGTCGTCCACCGCCACCAGCGTGGCACCGTCGATCGCCGGCAATGTCTGCGGCAGTGCGCCTTCGATGTCGAACAGGAAGCCCTCCACATCGAGCTTGGCCAGCAGCGACTTCATCGGCCCCTGGTCCACGATCACGCCCTTGTCGATGATCGCCAGGTTGCGGCAGAGGCTTTCGGCCTCCTCCAGGTAATGGGTGGTGAGGATGATGGTGGTGCCGGCGGCGTTGATCTCGCGCAGGGTCTTCCACATGCCGCGCCGGATCTCGATATCCACGCCGGCAGTGGGCTCGTCGAGGATCAGCAGCCGGGGCCGGGTCATCATGGCGCGCGCGATCATCAGCCGCCGTTTCATTCCCCCAGAAAGCGTGCGGCTCATCTTGTCGGCCTTGTCCCACAGCTGCGCGCGCTTGAGCTCTTCCTCCGCGCGCACCAGCGCCTGGGCGCGCGGGATGCCGTAGAAGCCGGCGTAGTTGACCAGGATGTCGCGCGGCTTTTCGAACATGTTGAAGTTCAGTTCCTGCGGCACCAGGCCGAGCAGGCGCATGGCCGCATCGCGCTGGCGGGCGATGTCCACGCCGAACACCGACACATCGCCCGAGCTCTTGTTGACCAGCGAGGAGACGATCCCGATCAGGGTCGACTTGCCCGCGCCGTTGGGCCCGAGCAGGGCGTAGAAGTCGCCGGGGGCCACTTCGAGCGAGACGCCCTTGAGCGCGTGGACGCCGTTGTCGTAGGTCTTGCGCAGCTCATGCACCCGAAGAGCTGGCACCGGCAGCGCCGCGGGCGCCGTTTCCATGGAATTTCCGGAGCTCATGTATCACCTGGGCCGCAGCACGTGCGGCGGGGCCGGTAGTATAGGCGGCTCGTTCGCGACGCTCCGGCCACGGTGCGTTGCACCGCCTGCCTGTTGCAGGCCCCGAAGCGGAAACCGCATTTGGCTATTGTCCATTTCCCGTTGCAGCTGGTGTCGCGGCGCATGCTGGCCCCGAGCGTGGCCCATCTTGGATTCGTCCGCGCCGACGGCCTGCCGCTGGATTTCATTCCCGGCCAGTTCGTCCAGGTGCATTTCCACTATGCCGACGGCACCCCGACCAAGCGGTCCTACTCGCTGGCGACCGTACACGATCACGCCCTGGGACCGGGCGAGTCGGTGGAGATCGCGGTGAGTTACGTTGCCGGCGGGGCGGCGACCGCCCTGTTCGAAGGGCTCGAGTTCGGCGGAACCGTCGATGCCAGCGGGCCCTATGGGCGCTTCTGCCTGATGCCCGCCGATACCAACCGCCGCTACCTGCTGGTCGGCACCGGCACCGGCGTCACGCCGTATCGCGCGATGCTGCCTTCGATTGAGAAGCTGATCGGCGAGCGCGGCGTGGAAGTGGTCCTGTTGTTCGGCGCCCGCAATCCGGGCGAGCTGCTGTACGGCGACGAGTTCCGCGCCTTCGCCCAGGCCCACCCGGGCTTCCGCTTCGTTCCCTGTTTCTCGCGCGAATTGCCGGCGCCAGGCTCTCCGCAGGCGCACCCGGATGTACGCCACGGCTACGTGCAGAACTTCCTCGACGAATTCGCACCGAATGCGGAAGGCGACATCGCCTACCTGTGCGGCAACCCGAACATGGTCGATGCCTGTTTCGAGCACCTCAAGGGCCGCGGCCTGCCGGTGCCGCAGATCCGCCGCGAGAAATACGTCAGCAGCAAATAGGATTCGCAGCGGATCTCCCGCCATGCGCAGCGCGCGTGGCGCTCACCAGCGGGCGAACCCGTGCTTCGCAAGCACCGCCGGACTCGCCCACCGCCAGAAATTACGTCAACAGCAGGACAGCGCTCCGCCACCAGCCCTGTCAAGGGTGCTTGACAAGGCCGTGGCCGGCCCTCTAGGCTTCCTGTCAAGCACGCTTGACAGCCCTGTCCCATGACCCGCCAGCGCCGTATCGCCCTCGCCCTGTGCCTGACCGGCCTCGCCCTGGTTGCGGGCGCCTGGGCCGCCCGTGGCCTGGGAGCGCCGATCGGTGCGACTGTGTTGGGGGTGGTGAGCGGCGCCGGGGCAGCCTGCGTTCTGGCTGGACTGCTGGCATGGTGGTCGCCCGAAGCCTGCGACAGTGCGACGCCGGCGCAACGCCAGCGTTATCTACGCGCCTTCCTGCCGGCCATGGCGGCCTATGTGGTGGTGTTGATCGCCTCCGTCTGGCTGCTCAGGCGGATCGACGACCCGGTCTGGCTGCGTGCGCTGATCGCACTGACGCCAGTGGTGCCGATCGTCCTGGCCCTGCGCGCGGTCGTGCGCTACATCCGCGAGATCGACGAGCTGCAGCAGCGGATCGAACTGGAAGCGGTGTCGATCGCGACCGCACTGGTGTCCCTGGCCTACCTGGCCGCAGGTTTCCTGCAGTTGGCCAAGCTCATCGCCGTGCCCGCCGACATCGCCATGATCTGGGTGTTTCCGCTGATCTGCCTGTGCTACGGCATCGCCAAGGTGCTGGTGGCGCGGCGTTATCGCTGAGGTCCCGTATGCGTCCCGCCAACGTTCGCTATCACCTGCGTTCCGTCCCGCCGCTGTTGCTGGTGATCGTGCTGATGCTGTTGCCACGCTGGCTGCCGACCGGAGGGCCCGACGCGGTACGCATCGCCTTGCGCCTGCTGCCGCTGGTGCCGATGGCCTTCATCTATCTGTTGTACCTGCGCTACCTGCGCGAATCCGACGAACTCGAGCGCAAGGTGGAAGTCGAGGCGCTGGCGCTGTCGGCAATCGCCACGATGCTGGTCGGGCTCGGCGCACTGTTGTTGGGTGAGGAATCCGGCATCGCGCCGCGCGCGGAAACGTCGCTGGTCGCAGTCCTGCTGGTGCAGGTCGGCAGCTACATGCTGGCGCGGTTGTGGCTGCGGCGCCGCTACGGATGAACAACCGCCTGCGCGAACTGCGCGAACTGCATGGCTGGTCGCAGGGCGAGCTGGCCGAGCGGCTGGACGTGTCGCGGCAGACCATCAACGCCCTGGAAACGGGCAAGTACGACCCGAGCCTGCCGCTGGCGTTCCGGATCGCACGCCTGTTCCGCAAGCGCATCGAGGACCTGTTCCTGCCCGACGAGGGCTGACCCACCCGTCCGAACACCGGACGACTATTGTCCTCTACCACCATTGTTCGAACCCGAAGAGGCCCGCTCCATGATGTCGCGCAAGACCAGAACATTCCTCGCCCTGACCGCGGTGGCCGCGGTGATCGGCTACAGGATGTGGAAACCGGACGCCGACGCGAGCCGCGCGGCTCCGGAGTCCGAACCGGCAGTGCCTGTCGCGGCGCCCGTCAAGCCGCGCACGCTGGGCCGGCTCGCCTTCCAGCCGTGCAGCCTCAGCTCGCCTTGGACCCGGAACGCGCTGGAAGCCCAGTGCACCCGCCTGACCGTGCCCGAGGATCCGCGCCGGCCTGATGGCCGCAAGATCGCGCTCAACATCGCCTGGCTGCCGCCCAGCAGCGAAACCGACATGGCCCCTGACCCGGTGTTCTTCCTCGCGGGCGGGCCCGGCCAGTCGGCGGTGGAGAGCTATCCCATGCTCGACCGCGCATTCGCCGAAGTGCGCAAGCACCGGCACGTGATCCTGGTCGACCAGCGCGGCACCGGCCAGTCCAATCCGCTCGAGTGCGCCGTGGACGACGATGCAGACACCTCGCCCGCGAGACTGGAGGCCCTGGCCTCGGCGTGCGTGGCCAAGCTGTCCGCAAAGGCCGACCTGCGCCGCTACACCACGACCGACGCAGTGGCCGATCTGGAAACCGTGCGCACGGCCATCGGCGTTGACCAGGTCAACCTGGTCGGCGTGAGTTACGGCACCCGCGTGGCGCAGCAGTATGCGATGCGGCATCCGCAGGCCATCCGCAGCATCGTGCTGGATGCGCCCGTGCCCAACACGCTGCAGCTGGGCAACATCTTCGCCCGCAACCTGGACGACGCGCTGGCCCTGCAGTTCGCGCTGTGCAGCAAGGCACCGGCGTGCAAGGGCCGGCTCGGCGACCCGCGCGCCGAACTCGATGCGCTGCTCGCCCAGCTGCGCGCCGCGCCCGTGACCGTGCAGTATCGCGACGCATCCAGCGGTGAACAGGTCGAGGGCGTGCTGCGTGCCGAGACCGTGGCCGGCCTGGTCCGGATGTACGCCTACATGCCGGCGGCGGGCGCGCTGTTGCCCAAGCTGATCCACGAGGCCAACAACGGGCGCCACGCGGGGCTGATGGCACTGGCCCAGCTGATGCAGGGGGATATGCAGGAAAGCATCGCCGCAGGCATGCAGCTATCGGTGATCTGCAGCGAAGATGGCGAGAGCATGGTCGTGCGTGCCGAAGACGCCAATACCGTGCTCGGCAACCAGATGCCGGTCGTCATGGCGGCGATGTGCAAGCCCTGGCCCAGGGGCGATATGCCTAGCGATTTCCATTCCGCGCTGGCGACCAAGGTGCCGGCCCTGGTGCTGGCCGGCGAATTCGACCCGGTCACCCCGCCGCGCTATGGCCGGGAAGTGGTGAAGACCCTGCCGAACGGGCGCCTGTTCGTGCTCCGCGGCCAGGGTCATAACGTGATCGGCGCCGGCTGCATGCCCAAGTTGTTCGCGCAGTTCGTCGAAAAGGCCGATGCCAGGGCACTGGATGGCAAATGCCTGGAGCAACTCAATTACGTGGCGCCGTTCACCAGCTTCAACGGCTGGGAACCGTGAGCGCGCCGCGCCGCGGGACTGCCACCCCATACGAACAGGACTGATCCGATGATCGTCGCAGAATCTCTACGCAAGACCTTCCCCGGCCGGGGCAAGGACAAACACAGGGTCGTCGCGGTGGACGACGTCGGCTTCACCGCATTCGACGGCCAGATCACCGGCCTGCTCGGTCCCAACGGCGCCGGCAAGACCACCACCTTGCGCATGCTCTACACGCTGATGACGCCCGAGCATGGACGCGTGCTGGTGGATGGCGTGGACGTGGCTGCCGATCCAAACACGGTGCGCCGCAACCTGGGCGTATTGCCGGATGCGCGCGGCGTGTACAAGCGCCTGAGCGCGCGCGAGAACATCACCTACTTCGGCGAATTGCACGGCATGTCGGCGAGCGAGATTGCGCAACGCACAACGAAGCTGGCCAGCGCATTGCAGATGGAGGACTTTCTCGATCGCGCCACGGAAGGCTTCAGTCAGGGCCAGCGCACCAAGACCGCGATCGCGCGCGCGCTGGTGCACGACCCGAAGAACGTGATCCTGGACGAGCCCACCAACGGCCTGGACGTGATGACCACGCGCGGCCTGCGTGGATTCCTGAAGGAACTGCGCGCCGAAGGGCGCTGCGTGATCTTCTCCAGCCACATCATGCAGGAGGTCGCCGCGCTATGCGATCGCATCGTGGTGATCGCGCACGGCCGGGTCGTGGCCCAGGGCAGCACCGACGAACTGCGCGCCGCCGCCGGCGAGGACAACCTCGAGGACGCCTTCGTCAAACTGATCGGCAGCGAAGAGGGACTGCACGCATGAACAAGGTTTCCTTCCTCGGCACCATGCTGACGGTGATGCGCAAGGAACTGCGCGACTTCACCCGCGATCGGCGCACCTTGCTGCTCACCCTGCTGGTGGCGCCGCTGCTGTACCCGGTGATCTTCCTGGGCATGGGCAAGCTCTCGGAACTGCGCAAGGAAACCCAGCTGGACAAGCCGCTGGAGCTTCCCGTGGTCGGCATCGAACGCGCACCCAATCTGATCGCCTACCTCGCCGGCAACGGCATCAATGCCAAAGCCGCGCCTACCGACATCGAGGCCCGCATCCGTTCGCAGCAGGAAGACGTGGCACTGGCGATCGATCCGGAGTTCGCCCGCGACTGGCGCGCCGGCAAGCCGGCCAAGGTCGAGATCGTGACCGACACCACCCGTCGCAATGCCGACGTGCCCGCCGCACGCGTGCGCGAGGCGTTGAACCAGTACGGGCAAACCGTGGGCTCGCTGCGCCTGCTGGCGCGGGGGATCAACCCGATGGTCGCTGCGCCGCTCAATACCGGCACCCGCGACCTGGCCACGCCCGAAGCCAAGAGCGGCATGTTCATGACCATCCTGCTGCCGATGATCCTGACCATCTTCGCCTTCATCGGCGGCTCGCACCTGGCGATGGACACCACCGCGGGCGAGCGCGAGCGGCAGTCGCTGGAGCCGCTGCTGGCCACCCCGGCATCGCGCGGCGCGCTGGTCAGCGGCAAGATGGCCGCGGCGGTGCTGCTGGGCGTCGTCTCGATGCTGCTGATCCTGCTCTCGTTCAAGGCCAGTGCCAGCCTGGCCACCGGCGCGACGGTCTCGCTGGACGTGAGCTTCGCAGCGATGGGCAAGCTGCTGCTGATCCTGCTGCCGCTGGTGCTGATCGGCACCGCCCTGCTGACCTGCCTGGCCGCGGCGGCCAAAAGCATGAAGGAGGCACAGAGCCACATCATCTGGCTGATGATGCTGCCGATGCTGCCGGCCTACGCGCTGATGGCCTACCCGATCAAGGACACGGCGCTGTGGCAGTACGCGGTGCCGTTCCTGTCGCAGAACCAGCTGATCCAGAAGGTCACCCGCGGCGAATCGGCGGTACCGGAGCAGTGGGCGGTGTACCTGGCCGCCTCGTTGGCGCTGGCCGCACTGCTGTGGCTGGCGGCGGTATGGCGTTACCGGCAGGAGAAACTGGCGATCTCCGCCTGAAGGACGGCAGAAAGCAAGAGCCCGGCGTTGTCGGGCTCTTGCTCACCGACGAGTCTGTCAGCCGCCAGGGTTGAACGCGATCGTCCGGCGCGTGGTCACCGAACTGGCGACCGGCTGGAATCGCCACTTGTTCACGGCGCTGATCGCAGCGCGATCGAAAACACGCGGCGGCGTCGCGCGCACGACGCGGGCATTGGTGACGGTGCCGTCGGTATCCACCGTGAACTCCACCAGCACCTCGCCGGACTGCTCCAGCCTCAGGGCGCTGGGCGGGTACACGGGCGCGGGGGTACTGATGGCGCGCAATGCGGTCGACGTGGATGCCGGCGCCGATGCCGCGGGTGGCGGGCTTGCCGGAGCGGCAGGCTGCTGCGCCTGGCGCTGTTCGGCCGCGCGCTGTTCGGCGGCACGTTGCTCGGCCGCGCGCTGTTCGGCGGCACGCTGGGTGGCAGCGGTCTGCTCGGCAGCCTGCTGCGCGGCGAGCTGCTGCGCGGCCTGCTGCTGCGCCCGCTGCTGCTCGGCCAGGCGTTCGCGTTCGAGGTCGGCCTGGCGCTTGGCCTCCTCCTCGGTTTGAGCTTCGGCTGCGGCGGTGCGCTGGGCCAGCGTCGTCTGGGCGTCGGCGATGCCCTGCTTCAGGCGCGGCAGGGCCGGGGCCTGCGGATCGACCTTCTCCATCAGCGCATGCAGGCGCTGGGCTTCGCCGAGATCGTCCCGGGCGATGCTCTGCTCGGCTGCAATCAGCGCGTAGGGCATCAGATCGGTCAGGGCGCTGGCGACCGCGGCATCCGTGGGCGCCTTGTCACGCAGGGCCACGTAGTACTCCATGGCGTTGTCGCCGGCCGGCGCGTACAGGCGCTGCTCGCTGAGCGCCTTGTTGGCCGCCTCGCGCAGCTGATCGACGCCCATCGCCGCCACCTGCGAGGAAACCGCCTGCTGTGGCGGCGCCTGTTGCTGTTGCGCGGCAGGCGCCTGCTCGGCACCGGGCTGATCTGCCGCCTGTTCCTTCTTGCACGCACCGATCGCGCACAAGGCCAGCACCAGCACCGAGGCGCGTACTGCGCGCCGGGAACCGGAATTCATTACCCACGACATATGGTGTCTCCCCCAAATCCATGCATCTGCGCGCATGTGTGCCAAGGACGCGACAGGCCGCGGCGTTTGTCAACTCTTCGCCCCGACTGCCCGGTGTTGCGGCCCTTCAGCGCTCTGTAGAGGGCAAAATACGTGACGAAGGTCACGCCATTTCTGTTCGCGTTGGCGTGACGGCGCGCGTCCGGAAGTGCCGATCCGTGTCTGGCAGCCACGGGCACTTCGCCACTTGCCGATGCAAAACGCGCTCAGCACGCGCGCGCGATCCATGATCGCGGGGCCTGGAACGTCGACAGCTCCGCATCATCGACGAGATTGGCCAGGCGCCGGCGCCGGCCGGCTTCGGCCGCCCGCCGGGCATTGAAGGCGCGGTCGTCGGTGGCGGCCACGACCAGCCAGACCTCGTCCAGCCAGGCCGGCGCGAAATCGCCCTCGCGGCGCCGCGGCGGGATCTGCGCCAGCCACTGCGACAGCGCAACGTCGAGCACATAGGCGTGGCTGCACCTGCGCCCTGGCCTACAGCAGCGCCTCCACCTAGTGCGTGGCGACCTCGCCGCCGCCCACCACCAGCACCTCGCGGTCCGAAAGATCGGCGAACAGCGGGAACAGCGGCATGGGATCTCCCGCCGGAAAAGAGGGCTCGCGAGCGCTTATGCTGCATGGCAACATGGGGTCGATTCCCGACCCCGACCTCGCCTGCGATGCTGCGCATTCTGCTGGTCAACGATACCGAGAAGCCGATTGGCGAGTTGCGCGACGCGCTGCTGGCTGCAGGCTACGAAGTATTGGAAGAAGTGGCAGCGGCCGGGGCGCTGCTCAAGGCGGTGGAATTGCAGCAGCCGGACGTGATCATCATCGACGTCGATTCGCCTTCGCGCGACACGCTGGAACAGCTGGCAGTGGTGCACCACCACGCGCCGCGGCCGGTGGTGATGTTCTCGGCCGACGGCGACGACCAGTTGATCCGCGCGGTAGTCGGAGCCGGGGTCACCGCCTATGTCGTGGACGGACTGGCGCCGGCGCGGCTGACACCGATCATCCAGGTGGCGCTGGCGCGCTTCGAGCAGCAGTCGCAGGTGCGCCGCAGGCTGGATGAAGTGCAGCAGCAGCTTGGCGACCGCAAGCTGATCGAGCGCGCCAAGGGTCTGCTGATGGACAAGCGCGGCATGAGCGAGAGCGAGGCGTACGCCGCGCTGCGCCAGCAGGCGATGAAGCACGGTCTGAAGCTGGCGGACGTGGCCCGCCGGATCATCGCCTTGGCCGATTTGTTGGGATGAGGCACGCATGACTGTTCACGACGACACCGGATCGCGGATCCTGCAGGTGGGTTACATCCCGCTGATCGATTGCGCGCCGCTGGTCGCGGCCGTGCGGCTGGAACTGGATCGCAAGTACGGCCTGCGGCTGCAACTGCAGCGGCAGGCCTCATGGGCGGCCATCCGCGACAAGCTGCTGTCGGGAGAGCTGGACGCGGTGCACGCACTGACGGGCCTGGTCTACGGCGTCGAGACCGGCATCGGCGGTCCGCGCGCCGACCTGGCCATCCTGCTCACCCTCAATCAGAACGGCCAGGCCATCACCCTGTCGCCGTCGCTGGCGCAGGGGCTGGAACAAGGCGCGCCGCTGCACGAACTGCTGGCCGCGCTGCCGCGGCGGCCGGTATTCGCGCAAACCTTCCCCACCGGCACCCATGCCATGTGGCTGTACTACTGGCTGGCCGCGCAAGGCGTGGACCCGATGGCATCCATTCAAAGCGTGACCCTGCCGCCGCCGCAGATGCCCGCAGCGCTGGCACGCGGCGAACTGGATGGTTACTGCGCGGGCGAGCCCTGGGCAGCGCAGGCCGAGGTGCTCGGCGCCGGTCGACGGGTGATTCGCAGCGGACAGCTCTGGCCGGGGCATCCGGAAAAGGTGCTGGCCTGCCGCCGCGAGTTCGCGGCCCTGCAGCCGGAGACGGCGGCCGCCTTGACCGCCACGCTGCTGGAGGCCTGCCGCTGGCTGGACGTACCGGCAAACAGGCAGCAGGCGGTGGACTGGCTCGCCGACCCGGAGGTGATCGGCCTGCCGGCCGAACGCATCGCAGCCTGCCTGTTGCCTTCGGATCGCGACGACCCGGCGCAATCGCTGCGCTTCCATGCAGACGGCGAGGTCAATTTCCCCTGGCGCTCGGACGGCCGCTGGTTCTTGCACCAGTTTCGCCGCTGGGGCTGGCTGCCGGCCGCCAGCCACGAGACCGACGCCGCACTGCTGGACAATGTCCGCCGCGTCGAGACCTATCGCCAGGCGGCAACGTGGCTGGAGGTGCCGGTTCCGACCGGCGACACGCGGCACAGCGCATTGTTCGACGGGGCGCGCTGGAGTTGATCTTTGCCGCAGCCGGTTTTGAAGCCCCTCTCCCAACGGGAGAGGGGTTGGGGTCAGGGGATTACGAGTGCAGTGCGCCGCGCTTTCTTCCTTCGTTTCGGAGAACAGCGGATGCTGCAGTGCACAATAGCAGTGCATCGCAGGCGCCTAGATGGTGCAAAAGGCAATGCGCAGGCCGATTCTGCGCCTGGCAGCCACCCCACGTTTGACGCGCAAGTGCTTGAATTCCTTGCGGATGCATCGGTGCGTCCGGCGCAGCGGGCAATTGGCACGTTGATTGCTCTGTAGTTCCGTGTGGGCGCAACGGCGTGCCCGCCACAATCCGAATCTCGTAGCGCGGCCAACGGCGGCCTGCTTACTGCACAGACAACGGCGTCTTTCCAGCGAAAGCTGGGGGCACGCCGTTTTTTTGTTTCCAGCAGACGTTCTTCACGACGCGAGGGTTTCATGCGCAGCAAATTCGTCTTCATCGCCAGTGGTCTGCTGCTGTCCACCCCCGCAGTCGCGGCCGAAACCACGATCGTGCCCATCGTCGATCTGCGTCTGCGCCAGGAGGGCGTGGAGCAGGCGGGTCTTGCCCACGATGCGGAGGCGATCACCTTGCGTGGACGCGTAGGCGCGGAGATCAGCAACGGGGCATTCGCGTTCCTGGCCGAAGCCGAAGGGACAATAGCGATCGACGAGCACTACAACAGCGGGCTCAACGGCAAGACGGCCTACCCGCTGGTGGCCGACCCCGAGAATGTTGAATTGAACCGGGTGCAGGTCCAGTACAAGGGATTCAGCAACACCGTGCTGACCGTGGGCCGTCAGCGCATCAATCTGGATGACCAGCGTTTTGTCGGCGCGGTTGGCTGGCGCGACAACGAGCAGACGTTCGACGCGGCTCGGGTGGAATGGATCGGCCCGGGCAAGTTGAAGCTGGATGCCAGCTACGTCTGGAGCGTGCGCACGATCTGGGGGAAAGATGGGACCGGAGCGCGCCAGCAGGCGGTCGATGGCGACAACTTTCTGGCCAACCTTTCCTACCCGACGCCGTGGGGAACGCTGAGCACGTTCACCTATCTGATCGACCAGGACGAAGTCGCGGTGTCCGGGCGGCGATTGTCCAGCCAGACCTATGGCCTGCGCTTTGCGGGCGTGCGTCCGTTCGCCGCCGTCAAACTGAACTACGCGCTCAGTTACGCCGCGCAAAGCGACTATCACAACAACCCAAACCATTATTCCGCAGAGTACTGGCTGGCCGATGGCGGGGTGGATATCGGCATGGTCCGGCTGGGTGCCGGCTACGAGGTGCTGGGAGCGGACACGGGTCTGGCACTGACCAGCTTCCAGACGCCGCTGGCCACCGGGCACAAATTCCACGGCTGGGCCGACCAGTTCCTGACCACGCCTCCCGATGGGTTGCACGATGCGTATTTTTCGCTCGGCTGGAATCGCAAGCAGCTCGGAAAGCTCAGCAACGTCGGCGTGAACGCCGTCTGGCACCAGTTCGACAGCGATCGCCTGTCGCAGGATTACGGTGATGAACTGGATTTGATCGCAACCGCCAAGGTCGGCAAGTTCAACCTGCTGGCCAAGTACGCCGATTACCGGGCCGACCAATTCGCTACCGACACGCGCAAGACGTGGTTGCAGGTCGAGTGGTCTTACTGAAGCCATCGTCGGGCTTGCCCTTCAGGTCACGGGGCGGGTTTCGGCAAACGGGGCATAGCGAATGAATACCCAGAAAAAGCCAAGATTGGTGCTGGTCGGCAACGGCATGGCCGGCGTCCGCGCGCTGGAAGAGTTGCTGAAACTCGCGCCAGATCTTTACGACATCACCGTCTTTGGTGCAGAACCGCATCCCAACTACAACCGGATCCTGCTTTCGCCAGTGCTGGCTGGCGAACAGACGCTGGAACAGATCGTCCTCAACGACTGGGCCTGGTACCGGGAGCACGGCATCACCCTGCACGCCGGAAAGAAAGTCGCCCGCATCGATCGGGCGACGCGTCGTGTCATCGCGGAGGACGGCACCGAGGCCGAGTACGACCGCCTGTTGCTGGCCACCGGTTCGACGCCTTTCATCCTGCCGATCCCGGGGCGCGAGCTGGGCGGCGTGCTCGCCTATCGAGACATCGCCGACACCGAGGCGATGATCGCCGCGGCGGCGAAACATCAACGCGCGGTCGTGATCGGCGGCGGCCTGCTGGGGCTGGAGGCGGCCAACGGGCTCAAGCATCGCGGCATGGACGTCACCGTGGTGCATCTGCTCGATCACCTGATGGAGCGGCAACTCGACCCGACTGCAGCCAGCCTGCTCAGGATTTCGCTGGAACAACGCGGCATCGCCTTTGCGATGGCGCGCAAGACCGAGGCCCTGCTCGGCGACGAAAACAACCGCGTGCGTGCCGTGCGCTTCGCCGATGGAGAGGAGATCCCCGCCGAGCTGGTGGTCATGGCGATCGGCATCCGCCCCAATGCCGAACTGGCCGAGCAGTGCGGGCTGCACTGCAATCGCGGCATCGTCGTCGACGACACGATGATGACCTACGATCCGCGCGTCTACGCCATCGGTGAGTGCGCCAGCCATCGCGGCGTCGCCTACGGACTGGTGGCGCCGCTGTTCGAGCAGGCCAAGGTCTGCGCCAACCACCTGGCACGCTTCGGCATCGGCCGTTACGCGGGATCGATCCTGTCGACCAAGCTCAAGGTCACCGGCATCGACCTGTTCTCCGCCGGCGATTTCATGGGCGGCGAAGGAACCGAGGAAATCATCCTCTCGGACCCGATCGGCGGCGTGTACCGGAAACTCGTCCTGAAGGAAGACAAGCTCATCGGCGCCTGCCTGTATGGCGATACGGCCGACAGCTCGTGGTATTTCAAGCTGTTGCGCGATGGCCGCAACGTTGCCGACATCCGCGATTCGCTGATGTTCGGGGAAAACAATCTCGGCGACACCGGACACGGCGGCGCAGACCGCGCCATGGCGATGGCGGACGATGCCGAGGTCTGCGGCTGCAACGGCGTGTGCAAGGGCACGATCGTTTCGGCGGTCAGGAGCAAGGGCCTGTTCACCGTCGACGACGTGCGCAAGCACACGAAGGCGTCGAGTTCGTGCGGTTCGTGCACCGGCCTGGTCGAACAGATCCTGGCCAGCACGCTGGGCGGGGAATATTCGGCCGCGCCGAAGAAGAAGCCGATGTGCCCGTGCACCGAGCACAGCCACGAGGAAGTGCGCGCTGCGATCCGTGAGGAACATCTCACCGAAATGACGGCGACGATGCAGTACCTAGGCTGGAAGACGCCCAACGGCTGCGCGAGCTGCCGCCCCGCGCTCAACTACTACCTGACCAGTACCTGGCCGCACGAGGCGCGCGACCAGCCGCAGTCGCGCTTCATCAACGAACGCGCGCATGCCAACATCCAGCGCGATGGCACCTATTCGGTGGTGCCGCGCATGTGGGGCGGCATCACCAGCGCGAGCGAGCTGCGCCGCATCGCCGATGTCGTCGACAAGTACCAGATCCCCACGGTCAAGGTCACCGGCGGCCAGCGCATCGACCTGCTCGGGGTCAGGAAAGAGGATCTGCAGGGCGTCTGGCGCGACCTGGACATGCCCAGCGGCCATGCCTACGCCAAGGCGCTGCGCACGGTGAAGACCTGCGTGGGTTCGGAGTGGTGCCGCTTCGGCACCCAGGATTCCACCCGCATGGGCATCGAGCTGGAGCGGGCGTTGTGGCGCATGTACGCGCCGCACAAGGTCAAGCTGGCGGTGTCGGGCTGTCCGCGCAACTGTGCCGAATCCGGAATCAAGGACGTCGGCGTGATCGGCGTGGATTCCGGCTGGGAGATCTATGTCGGCGGCAACGGCGGCATCAAGACCGAGGTCGCGCAGTTCTTCTGCAAGCTCAAGACGCACGAGGAGGTGCTCGAGTACGCCGGCGCGTTCCTGCAGCTGTACCGCGAGGAAGGGTTCTACCTCGAGCGCACGGTGCACTACATCGGCCGCGTCGGACTGGACTACTGCAAGCGCCGCGTGCTCGAGGACGCCGAAGGCCGCCGAGCGCTGTACGCGCGCCTGCGCGACGCCCTGCGCGACGAGCCGGACCCCTGGCACGAGCCGGCCAAGGCGCAGGTCGACCTGCGCCAGTTCAAGCCGATTCCCATCCGCCTCGAGGACCTGGCTTATGCGGACTAGCTGCCTGTGCAAGGCTTGCCATGACTGACCGCCACGACTGGCTGCGCGTGTGCGCACGCGAGGATATCCCCGTGCTCGGCGCGCGTATCGTGAGGCGCGAAGGCCGCGACGATGTCGCCCTGTTCCGGACCCAGGACGATCATGTGTTCGCGGTCGTCGACCGCTGCCCGCATCGCGGCGGGCCGTTGTCGCAAGGCATCGTGCACGGCCGCAGCGTGACCTGTCCCCTGCATGGCTGGAACATCGGCCTGGACGATGGCCAGGCGGTCGCGCCCGACGTCGGCTGCGCGCAGGTGTTCCAGGTGCGCGAACACGATGGCGATGTGTATCTGCGGCGCGACGAGCTGTTCGCGCAGGACTCGCCCGTGGCGCTGGCCTGTAGCGCCTGAGTATGAACGTCGCGGCCTCCTACATCCCGCCGCCGCGACGCGAGACGCGCTCGACCTGCTGCTACTGCGGGGTCGGTTGCGGGGTGGTGATCGAAAGCGAAACCGGCGTCGACGGCCATGCGCGCATCGTCGGCGTGCGTGGCGACGAAACGCACCCGGCCAACTTCGGCCGCCTGTGCTCCAAGGGATCGACGCTGCATCTCACCGCCGTGCCCGAGGTCTACGCGCAGGTGCGCGCGCTGCGGCCCGAGTTCCGCCGCCAGCGCGGCCAGCCGCGCATCGCGGCAAGCTGGGACGACACGCTCGATTACGTCGCCGCGCGGCTCGGCGACATCGTCCAAACGCACGGCCCGGACGCGTTGGGCTTCTACATCTCCGGCCAGCTGCTGACCGAGGACTATTACGTCTTCAACAAGCTGGCGAAGGGGCTGGTCGGCACCAACAACATCGATACCAATTCGCGGCTGTGCATGAGCTCGGCCGTCGCCGGCTACAAGCGCACGCTGGGTGCGGATGCGCCGCCGTGCAGTTACGAGGATCTCGACCACGCCCGCACGGTGTTCGTCGCCGGCGCCAATCCCGCATTCGCGCACCCGATCCTGTTCCGCCGGTTCGAAGATGCGCGCGCGCGCAATCCAGCGGTGCGGCTGATCGTGGCCGATCCGCGCCGCACCGATACCGCCGAAGCCGCCGACCTGCACTTGCCGCTGGCGCCGGGCAGCGACGTGGCCCTGTTCCTCGGCATGCTGCACGTGCTGATCGACGAATCGTTGATCGATCGCGACTACATCGCCGCGCACACCCACGGCTTTGCCGACCTGGAATCGCTGGCGCGCGAATGGACGCCGGCGCGCGCGGCGTCCGCCTGCGCATTGCCGCAGGCGGACATCGTGACCGCCGCGCGCTGGTTCGCCGATGGCCCGTCGCTGTCGCTCTACTGCCAAGGCCTGAACCAATCCACTTCCGGTACGGACAAGAACGCCGCGTTGATCCAGCTGCACCTGGCCACCGGCCAGATCGGCAAGCCCGGCGCCGGTCCGTTCTCGCTTACCGGCCAGCCCAATGCGATGGGCGGGCGCGAGGTCGGCGGCATGGCCAATCTGCTCGGCGGCCATCGCGACCTGGCCAATCCGGTGCATCGCGCGGAAGTCGCGGCGCTGTGGGGCGTGCCCTCGGTTCCGGAACTGCCGGGCAGGACCGCCGTGGAAATGTTCGAAGCGGCCGCAGACGGCGCGATCCGTGCGCTGTGGATTGCCTGCACCAATCCGGCCCAGTCGCTGCCGGACCAGCGTATGGTCCGTCGTGCGCTGGAGCGGGCAGAGTTCGTCGTGCTGCAGGACGCCTATGCCAGCACCGCCACCGCGCCCTACGCCGATGTGCTGCTGCCGGCCAGCACCTGGGGCGAGAAGGACGGCTCGGTGACGAATTCGGAACGCCGCATCTCGCGCGTACGCGCCGCGGTGCCCGCGTATGCGCAGTCGCGTGCGGACTGGCAGATCGCACGCGACATCGCGCAGCGACTGGAGCCGCGGTTGCGCCCGGGACGACCGAGCCTGTTTGCGTACGACACGCCCGAAGACGTCTGGAACGAACACCGCGAGAGTACCCGCGGCCGCGATCTCGACATCACCGGCCTGTCGTACGCGATGCTGGACACGCAAGGCCCGCAGCAGTGGCCGTTGCCGCAGGGCGAGACCACCGGCAAGCCGCGCCTGTACGGCGACGGCGTCTTCGCCACGCCCGACGGCCGCGCGCGCTTCGTCGCTGCGGGCCCGCGCGCGCTGGCCGAGCCGGCCGATCGTCGCTATCCCTTTGCCCTGGGCAGCGGCCGCCTGCGCGATCAATGGCACGGCATGAGCCGCACCGGCACGGTGACGCAATCGTTCGGACATGCGCCGGAACCGGCGATCGACGTGCATCCGGACGATGCCGCACGCATCGGCGTCGGCGAACACGATTTCGTCTATGTCACCTCGCGCCGTGCCAGCCAGGTCATGCGCGTGCGCCTGGACGACAGCCTGCAACCGGGGAGCACGTTCGTCGCGATGCATTGGGGCGGCGAATGGGTGGGGGGCCGCTCCAGCCGCGCCTCGGCGCTGGGCGTCAACGGGCTGACGACGCCCGCGCTCGATCCGACGTCCAGGCAGCCAGAACTCAAGCACGCCGCGGTGAAGCTGCTGAAGGCCGATCTGCCGTGGCAATGGGTGGTGGCGGGCTATCTTCCCGACGAGGATTGGCTGACATCGCAGCAGCGTCTGCGCGCCGGCTATGCGGACTACGCCTACGCCAGCTGCGTTCCGTTCGGACGCGAACGCAATGGGCTGGTGTGGCGCGTGGCTGCGCACGAACCTGCCTCCGCGGTGCAGATGCAGGAAGTGGAGCGTCTGTTCGGCCTCGACGATCGTGCACGGGTACTCAGCTACAACGATGCGCGGCGCGGCTCGACGCGCCGCCTGCGCATCGACGACGGGCGCCTGACCGCCGTGTCGCTCGCCGGCGACGTCTCGGCCTATGGCTGGCTGAGGGACATGCTGGCCAGCGGCGAGCCGATTTCCGCGCTTGGCCGCCTGCTGCTGCTGCCCTCGCGGTCCGCTCCGGCGGCGCACCGACCGCGTGGCCGCACGATCTGCAACTGCATCGGCGTCACCGAGCAGGCCATCCATGAGTGGCTGGCCGCGCCCCGCGGCCGGGTCGCCGACATGCTCCCGGGATTGCAGGCCGCATTGCGCTGCGGAACCCAATGCGGTTCGTGCGTGCCCGAGCTCAGGCGGATGATCCGCGAGCACGCGGAGCCCGTCACATGACCGGCGCCGCTTTGGACATCACCGCCATGCTGCGCGAACTCGGCCGTGGCGCGCGCGCAGCGCGTGCGCTGTCGCGCGAACAGGCGCGCGGCGTGTTCGCCGCCATGCTGGCCGGCGAAATCGATCCGCTGCGCCTGGGCGCGTTGCTGATCGCGTATCGCATCAAGGGCGAAACCGCCGAAGAACTTAGCGGCATGCTCGACGCCGCGCACGCCACCCTGGCGCCGATGCGGCTTGCGCCGCCTGCCGCGACGACCAGCACGCCCGTCGTGATCGCCAGCTACAACGGCGCGCGCCGGTTGCCGAACCTGGTGCCGCTGCTGGCCATGTCGCTGGCCGCGCGCGGCGTGCCGGTGCTGGTGCATGGCGACGGGGCGGACGGCTATGGCCGCGTCAGCAGCGCCTCGGTATTTGCCGAACTCGGCATCGGCGCCTGCGCATCGCAGGCGGAGGTGGCAGCGGCGCTCGTCTCGCAGCGGCCCGCATTCGTCCCGATCGAGGTGCTGTCGCCGCCACTGGCCCGCCTGCTCGCCCTGCGCGAACGCATCGCCCAGCGCAACTCGGCGCATACGGTGGTCAAGCTGCTCAACCCGTTCACAGCGCCCGCATTACGCCTGGTCAATTACACGCATCCGCCGTATCGCGACACCTTGTTCGAGCTGTTCAACGCGGTTGCGCCGCCGCCCGCGCCCGGCGTGCTGCTCGCGCGCGGCACCGAGGGGGAAGCCGCGGCGGACCCCCGGCGCCAGGTCGCGGTCGAATGGCTGGCCGATGGTTCGGCGCAAACCGTAATCGCTTCCAACGGCGAAGCCTGCGGCACCGTTGCGCTCCCGGCACCAGACGCCCTCGGCACTGCAGCCTGGACCGCGCGCGTGCTCGCCGGCGAAGCCGCCATGCCCGCGACGTTGCTACGGCAGATCGAGGTCATCGTCGCCTGCAGTCGACGTCCCGGTGTCGATGACACCAGGCGGGACATCGCGGCTACGCACCCGGCAGTGGGAGCGCGCTTCACGGCATCCGCCACCGTGAAGCGGACGGGTCGCATTGGCGCGGAATCACTGGGTGAGGAGGTCGTTAAATGAAACATGTACTGAGCCATGTGCGCGGTGGCGACTGGAAGTCGCTGCTTGCCTGCTTCCTGTATTTCGATACCGGTTTCACCGTGTGGGTGATGTACGGCCCGCTGGCGCAATCGATCAGCGGCGACCTGGGACTGTCGCCGTCGCAGAAGGCGTTCCTGACCGCGGTGCCGGTGCTGTCGGCCGCGTTGTTGCGGGTGACCTTCGGCAACCTGTACCAGGCCATGGATGGCCGGCGACTGGCGTTGCTCGGCATCGTGCTGTCCGCGATTCCGTCGGCGGTGCTGCTGTTTCTGCCAACGATGCCTTCGTTGACCCTGCTGCTGGTGCTGGGCGTGCTGCTGGGCATGGGTGGGGCCAGTTTCGCCGTGGCCTTGCCGATGGCCGGCAGCGGCTATCCGCCGAATGTGCAGGGACTGGTGCTGGGCCTGGCCGCGGCCGGCAATATCGGCGCAGTGGTCGATGGCTTCCTGTTTCCGACCCTGGCCGAGCGTGTGGGTTGGCAACACTCGATGGCGGCGGCGTTGCCGCTGCTGGCGCTTTCCGCCGGGGCCTTGCTGCTATGGGCGCAGGATCGTGCGCCCAAATCCGGTAGCGTGCCGCGTGCCGCCACGGGGTTCGCCGCCACGCTGGGGGTACTGGTCGTGCTGGTATTGATCGTCAATGCCGGTCTGTTCGGATTGGGCGGCAAGCCCGGCATGCTGCTGTTGCCGGTGATCGGTTCCCTGTTCGTGGTCGCGGTGCTGCCGCGGCGCTACCGGAGCGTGTTCGCCGAACGCGACACCTGGGCGATGATGTTGATCTACTCGATCACGTTCGGCGGCTTTGTCGGTATGTCGTCCTACGTCAGCCCGCTGCTGATCGACATGTACGGCCTTTCGCAGGTGCACGCCGGACTGTGGATGGCAGCGCTGGCATTCACCGGGGCGATGCTGCGGCCGGTCGGCGGCTGGATCGCCGACAAGGTGTCCGGTGTGCGCGCCTTGCTGGTGCTGCTGGCAGCGATCGCCGTGTGCGATGTGGGTTTCGCCGTGTTCAAGCCCGGCGTCCAGGGCGGCATTGCGCTGCTGGTGGCCCTGTACGTGGCCTTCGGCCTGGGCAATGGCGCATCGTTCCAGCTGGTGTCGCAGCGCTGGGTCGGCAAGGCCGGATTGATGTCGGGCGTGATCGGCGCCGCGGGCGGCATCGGCGGTTTCTATCTGCCGATGGCGCTGGGCACCGCCAAGGAGAATCTGGGCAGCTACTGGGTCGGCTTCGCGGTCTTCGGCGGCATTTCGGCCGCTGCGTGGCTGATGCTGGCCGCGCTGCGCCGGGAATGGCTGGCCTGGGCGCTGCCCGAGGAAGAAGAGGTGGAAGACGACACGGCCCTGTCCCTGGGCGGCGCGACCGAAACGGCCTAGCGCCCGATGAGCAGGACGTTGTTTCCGCTCTTCGCCGACCTGCACGACCGTCCGGTCCTGCTGGTCGGTGGCGGGGCGATCGCCGAACGCAAGGCGCAGCTGTTGCTGGACGCGGGAGCGCGACTCAGCGTGGGTGCGCCGACGCTCACCGCGACGCTGCAGGCATGGTGCAGCGCCGGACGCATCGCGCATCTGCCCGGTCCGTTTCAACCCGGCTGGATGTCGGGCCAGCGCCTGGTGATTGCCGCCACGGATGATGTCGCCGTCAACCGGCAGGTGGCCGCCGCTGCCGAAGCGCACAACGTCTTCGTCAATGTCGTCGACAGCGTGGAGCTTTCCAGCTTCCAGGTTCCGGCGACGGTCCACCGCACACCGTTGGTGATTGCGATTTCCTCGGGCGGCGCGGCGCCGATGCTTGCGCGGCGGGTACGCGAGCGGCTGGAAGCGTCGCTGGAACAGTCCCTGGGGCCGCTGGCCCGGCTGCTGGAAGGGTTTCGTTCGCGGATCCGCGAGCGCTTCCCCACTCTGTCGCGGCGACGCCGCTTCTACGAGGAGATACTGGGCGGCGAGGTCCCGCGCCTGGTCGAACAGGCGCGGGTCACCGACGCCGGCCAGGTATTGAGCGATGCGCTGGAGGCTGCCGACACCATTGCTTCCGGTGTCGGCAGCGTGACCCTGGTCGGGGCCGGCCCAGGCAATCCGGAATTGCTGACGTTGGCCGCGCTGCGCGCGCTGAACACGGCCGACGTGATCCTGTTCGATCGCCTGGTGTCTCCCGGTGTTCTGGCCATGGCGCGACGCGACGCGGAGATGATCGACGTCGGCAAGCAGGGCGGCGGCCTGCACGTGCCGCAGGAGCGCACGCACGAACTGTTGCTCGAACACGCACGCAACGGTTCGCACGTGGTGCGGCTCAAGGGCGGCGACCCGTTCGTATTCGGCCGCGGGGGCGAGGAAATCGAGTTCCTGCGCGGGCACGGTGTGCCGTACCGCGTGGTTCCGGGCATCACCGCCGCGCTGGCCTGCGCCGCCTATGCCGGCATCCCCCTGACCCATCGCGATCACGCGCAGTCTCTGCGGCTGCTCACCGCGCACTGCAAGATCCGCTTCAGCGATGAAGAGTGGACTGCGCTCGCCGCCGGCCGGCAGACGCTTGCGATCTACATGGGTGTGCGTGAGCTGCCCACGTTGCGCGAGCAGCTGCTGACTCACGGCATGCCGCCGGATACCTCGTTTGCCCTGGTCGAGAATGGCAGCCTGCCACAGCAACGCACGATCTGCGGCGTGCTGTCGGAGCTACCGGAACTGGCTGCACGACACGCGGTGCAATCGCCGGCGCTGCTGATCCTCGGTCCGACGGCCGCTAACGCCCAGCGCCTGCACTGGTATGGCGCGTCGCCGCTGGCGCGTTAGCTTCCTCGCCATTCTTCCGTTGCGGTTGTTCGATCGCACATCCCGGTGCCTTGCCGGCCCGCGTGGGAACGGATCGCTCGCCGTCTGCGGATGCCTGGGTGCTTGCGACGCAAGCTCGCGTTACAGGATGTCCAACCTATTTGCCGATGCAGAACGTGGCGAAGATCCGGCCGAGCAGGTCGTCCGGCAGGGTCCGGCCGGTGATGTCGCCGAGCGCATCGTGGGCGCTGCGCAGCGCCTCGGCCGCGAGGTCGAGCGTCTCGGTGGCGAGTGCGGTCCGCGCCTGGACGAGCGCGAGCGCGGCGGCGCGCAAGGCCTCGACGTGGCGCGCGCGCGCGGTGAATGCGCCCTCCTCTGCCGACTCGCCACTGCCCGTCGACGCTTCGCGCAGCTGCGCGTGCAGCGCTTCGAGTCCGAATCCGGTCAGCGCCGAGACCCGGATGCCGGAGTCCGCCGTAGCCGCCGCGGGCACGAGATCCGCCTTGTTGTGCACCACGAGCAGACGCGGCACATCGGCGACGGCCGCGCGCACCGCTTCCCATCCGGCCTCGGGATCGCACGCATCCAGAACGACCACTGCCAGATCCGCGCGCTGCAGCTCGTCCCGGGCCCGGCGCATGCCTTCGCGTTCGATCGCATCGCCGCCTTCGCGCAGCCCTGCGGTGTCCACCAAGGTCAGCTCCACCCCGTCCACCCGCACGGTTTCGCGCAACAGGTCGCGGGTGGTCCCGGCGATGTCGGTGACGATCGCGCGCTCACTGCCGGCCAATGCATTGAGCACCGAGCTCTTGCCCGCATTGGGCGGGCCGACGATCACCGCATGCAGGCCGTCGCGCAGCTTCTGCCCGCGCTCGGCGGCCTGCAACAGGGCATCGAGCTGATGGCTCGCGTCCTCCAGACGACCATGCAGGGCCTGGCCGCCTAGGGTGTCGAGCGGCTCGTCGGCGAAGTCGATCGCCGCCTCCACGTGCACCCGGATCGCGAGCAGGCTGTCGGCGAGCGTATCGACGCGTCGGGAGAACTCGCCGTCGAGTGCGCGCCGCGCCGCGCGCGCGGCGCGTGCATCGCCCGCCGCAATCAGGTCGGCGACCGCCTCGGCCTGGGCAAGGTCGAGCTTGCCGTTGAGGTAGGCGCGTTCGCTGAATTCGCCTGGCCGCGCCATCCGCGCGCCGAGCGCGCAGCAGGCTGCGATCAGCGCCCGCAGCACCGCCGGACTGCCATGCGCCTGCAGCTCGACCACGTCCTCGCCGGTGTAGCTGGCTGGTGCGGCGAAATACAGGGCGATGCCGTCGTCGATCGTTTCGGCCTGCGCACCACGAAACCGCGCGTGATACGCGCGACGCGGCGTCAGCGCTCGTGCGCACACGGTTTCGCCAATCTGCACCGCGCGCGGCCCCGACAGGCGCACGATGCCGACGCCGCCGCTGCCTGCCGGCGTGGCGATGGCCACGATGGTGTCGGTGACCGGGCTGATGGTGGTGCTCATGGCGCCATGGTCGCAGAGCCGGGCCGGGACGACGAAGCCGCCTTGCGGCGGTTCGTTTGCATCACTTCGTGGCGGCGGCCTTGGCCTTGCCACCCTCGGGCGCCGGTCCGGACTTGTCGCCGTACTTGCGCAGCATCCACCACTGCTGCAGCAGGCCGAGCGATCCGTTGGTGACCCAGTACAGCACCAGGCCGGCCGGGAAGAAGATCATCATCACCCCGAACACCAGCGGCATCAGCTGCATCATGCGCTGCTGCATCGGGTCCATGCCGACCATCGGCGTGAGCTTCTGGGTGAGCCACATCACGCTGATGTTGATCACCGGCAGGATGAAATACGGATCGGGTGCGGTGAGGTTCTGGATCCAGCCGATCCACGGCGCATGCCGCAGCTCGACCGCCTCGAGCAGGGTCCAGTACAGCGCCAGGAAGATCGGCATCTGGATCAGCACCGGCAGGCAGCCGCCGACCGGGTTGATCTTCTCCTTCTTGTACAGCTCCATCAGCGCCAGCTGGAATTTCTGCTTGTCGTCGCCGTAGCGCTCTTTCAGTTGCTGCACGCGCGGCTGGAACTTGCGCATCTTCGCCGCCGACTTGTACTGCGCCGCCGAGAGAGGGAACAGCAGCGCCTTGACGATCACCACCAGACCGACGATCGCCCAGCCCCAGTTGCCGAAGATGCCGTGCAGCCAGGACAACACCGAGAACAGCAGTTCCGCGATCCAGGCCAGCCAGCCGTAGCTGCTGAAGTCGACCGCGCGCTCCAGCCCCGGCACGTCCTGCGCCTGGATCCCCTTGACCAGCTTCGGCCCGACCCACAGACGCGCCTCGGTCGCGGCCCTGGCGCCCGGCGCGACGCTCACGCCTGGACCGACTTCGCGGATCAGATACTGGGTGCCGTCGGTTGCGCGCGTGGTATCCAGGGAGTAGGTAGCGACATCGTTCGCCGCCGGAATCCAGGCGCTGAAGAAATGGTGCTGCAGCATCGCCACCCAGCCGCCGGTGACTTCCTTGCTCAGGACCCCGTCGCCGAAGTCGTCGAACTTACGCTTCTCAAGTTTGTCCGCATTGCTGTACCAGGCCGCGCCGTGGAAGCTGTAGGACTCCGGATGGGTGAAGCCAGACTTCACCACCGGCGGCACGCGTACCAGCTGGCGGTAGACATAACCCTGCCATGGCGCGTCGCCGGCGTTGACGACCTCGTCGCGTACGCGGATCGCGAAATCGTTGCGCTGGAGCGTGTACACGCGGCGGATCGTCACGCCGTTCGGACCATGCCAGACGAACGGCACGGCGATGCTGTCGACGCCGCGCGGCAATACGTAATTGGTACGGTGCTGCTCGGGCACGAAGCCGCGCTCGTGCGAGGGCGCGGCGTTGGCACTGCTGACCCAGCCGCTCTCGGCGGCGAAGTGGCTCGCGGGGTTGTCGTCGAACAGCTTCACCGGCGGGCTGTTCTTCTCGGTCGTCTGCGGATATCGCAGCAGTTCGGCGCTGCGCACTCGGCCGCCGTCGATCGTCAGGCGCAGGGCATCGGTCGTGACCGTGACGGTCTGCGCGGTGGTCGCGGCGCGCGCTCCCGGTTGCGGGGTCGGTGCGCCTGGGGCCTGCGGTATCTGCGCTGCGCTGGGCGCCTGCGGCACCGAGCCGGTGGCGGAAGCGGTAGGTGCCGGAGCGGCGGACGTGGTCGCGCGCTGCGCCGCCTTGTCCTGTCCCCACGCCATCCACAGCATGGCGGCCACCATCAGCCAGGCGAAGATCAGGAACGTGCGGGTCTGGTTCATGCGAAAGGGGTCGGGAAAGGCGGGGGGCGCGTCGCAACGGAAGACGCCGAAGGGGTGGCGGACGGACAGGCCAACGCGATCACGTAGGACACGCGATCAGTCCGCGCTCGGGGATTGGGCCGGCATTGTGCCGGTCACGGCGGAAAGCGGCAACGCGGCGGCGCGTTGCAGGAGCGAAGCGAACGCCTCGCGCAGCACAGCATTGTCCACTGCACGCGCCGCCGCGCGCGCCACCACGACATAGGCTCCCGGCGGCAGCGCGCCGCGACTACGGCGGAATTCATCGCGCAGGACCCGCTTGATCCGGTTGCGTCCGGTGGCGTGCGGGTCGACTTTGCGCGACACCGCCAGGCCCAGGCGCGCGCCGGGACCGGGGTGCTCCGCGTCATGCAGGACGTGCAGCACCAGCAGCGGATGCGCGATGCGCCGGCCCTGGGCGAAGGTGCGAGCGAACTCGGTCTTGGCGCGCACGCGCGCGGACGCAGAAAAACCCGCGTTTGCGGCGCGGGTCGGGGTGGCTTGCGGGCTGTCTTGCCGAGTGCCTTGCAAACCGGGGCTCACGAAATCGACGGCCGCGTCCGGGCCGGCGCGATGCTGCCGTCAGGCAGTGAGGCGCTTGCGGCCCTTGGCGCGGCGACGCGCAAGAATCTTGCGCCCATCGGCGGTCTTCATGCGGGCACGGAAGCCGTGGTCGCGCTTGCGCTTGAGGTTGCTCGGCTGATAGGTGCGCTTGGTGGCCATGGCGGCGACTCTTTAGGTAATGCGGACGTAGAGAACCAGAAAGTTTAGGCTCCGATACGTGGGCGGTCAAGGTGCGGGGCGCCCTGCACCCTTGTCCGTCCTGTGGATAACTTCCCACTCCGCCCGCCCCGGTGCTACCCTGCCGCATCCCTAGTTTCCGCTCCGCGATGCCCGCATCGCGCGGCCTTCTTTTCGGTATTGCTCGCCTGATGGATGCCTGGCCCCGTTGCCTCGAACGCCTGGAAGCCGAATTCCCGACCGAGGATGTGCACACCTGGCTCAAGCCGCTGCAGCCCGGTCGCCGCGATGACGGCTTCGTCCTGTACGCGCCCAATGCCTTCGTCATGGAGGAAGTCCGCACCCGCTATCTGGCGCGGATTCGCGAGCTGCTGGCCCATTTCTCCGGTTCGCCGGACGTGAGCCTGGAAATCGGGTCGCTGCGGCGTGCCGTGGCGCCCATCGTGGCGAGCATGGTCCCGCAGCCGCGGGTGGCCGACCCCGCGTTCCACGGCAATCTCGACAGCCACTACACCTTCGACAACTTCGTGGAAGGCCGCAGCAACCAGCTCGGGCGCGCAGCTGCGTGGCAGGCGGCGCAGACCCCCGGCGATCGCGCCCACAACCCATTGCTGCTTTACGGCGGCACGGGCCTGGGCAAGACCCATCTGATGTTCGCCGCCGGCAACGCCATGCGTGCGGCCAATCCGGCGATGCGGGTGATGTACCTGCGCAGCGAGCAGTTCATGAATGCCTTCACCAAGGCGCTGTACGACAAGTCCAGCGGCGGCATGGAGGCGTTCAAGCGCCAGTTCCAGGGGATCGAAGCCCTGCTGATCGACGACATCCAGTTCTTCGCCGGCAAGGACCGCACCCAGGAAGAATTCTTCCACACCTTCAACGCGCTGTTCGACGGACGCCAGCAGATCATCCTCACCTGCGATCGTTACCCGCGCGAGGTAGAGGGGCTCGAGCCGCGCCTGAAGTCGCGCCTGGGCTGGGGTCTGTCGGTGGCGATCGACCCGCCCGATTTCGAGACCCGCGCCCAGATCGTGCTGTCCAAGGCGCGCGAGCGCGGCGCGCAGATTCCCGAGGACGTCGCCCACCTGATCGCGAAGAAGATGCGCAGCAACGTGCGCGACCTGGAAGGCGCGCTCAATACCCTGGCCGCGCGCGCTAACTTCACCGGCCGCGCGATCACCCCCGACTTCGCCCAGGAAACCCTGCGCGATCTGCTGCGCGCGCAGCAGCAGGCGATCGGCATCGGCAACATCCAGAAGGTCGTGGCCGATTACTACGGGCTGCAGATCAAGGAAATGCTCGGCGCCAAGCGCACCCGCTCGCTGGCGCGTCCGCGACAGATGGCCATGGCCCTGGCCAAGGACCTGACCGAGCATTCGCTGCCCGAGATCGGCGATGCCTTCGGCGGTCGCGACCACACCACCGTACTGCATGCCTGCCGCACGATCCGCACGCTGATGGAGACCGACGGCAAGCTCAAGGAAGACTGGGAAAAGCTCAATCGCAAATTGAGCGAATAACGTGCCGATCGGATGCCCGCGTCTGCGCCCGTCCAGAGGCATCCCTGCCCCCGCCATCGGCTAGCCACCGCCCTGCCCTTGCACTAGCATGGCGACGGGTTTCCCGCGGTCGATCTCAAGATGCTGTGCGCCATTGCGGGCGCGTCGGCAGATCTTGTGGACAGTCCCGGGTTGCGCAGCGGGACAAGTTGTGGACAAGTCGGGTCCTGGCCCCGCTGCCGAAAACCATCCACAGCTTGTGCAGGCCCCGCGCAGCCCCTTATCCGCATGGTTGCCGGTAGAATTAATGCATAATAATCAACGAGTTAACAGAGTTATACCGGCTGCGGACCGGCCCAAGCACTACCACTGTCTTTGATTTTCACTCTTCCCAACAGCAACAGCCGGGGATCCATCCGATGCGTTTCAGCCTGCAGCGCGAAGCCTTGCTCAAGCCCCTGGCCCAGGTCGTCAATGTCGTTGAGCGGCGACAGACTCTGCCGGTGCTGGCGAATCTGTTGGTCCAGGTCAAGGGCGGCCAGCTCTCGCTGACCGGCACCGACCTGGAGGTGGAGATGGTGGCGCGCAGCCCGGTCGACGATGCGCAGGATGGCGAGACCACGATTCCGGCGCGCAAGCTGTTCGACATCGTCCGGGCCCTGCCCGACGGCAGCAAGATCGCGGTCAACCAGGTGGGCGACAAGATCACGGTCCAGACCGGGCGCTCGCGCTTCAGCCTGGCCAGCCTGCCGGCCAACGATTTTCCTTCGATCGACGAAGTCGAGGCCACCGAACGCGTTTCCGTGCCCGAGGCTGCGCTCAAGGAATTGATCGAACGCACCGCCTTCGCCATGGCCCAGCAGGATGTGCGCTATTACCTCAACGGCCTGCTGTTCGATCTGCGTGACAGCTCGTTGCGCTGCGTGGCCACCGACGGACACCGGCTTGCGCTGTGCGAGGCCGCGCTGGAAGGCGCCGGCAAGCGCCAGATCATCCTGCCGCGCAAGGGCGTGCAGGAGCTGCAACGCCTGCTCGAGGGCGGCGATCGCAGCCTAGAGCTGGAAGTCGGCCGCAACCACCTGCGGGTGAAGCGCGACGATGTGACTTTCACCAGCAAGCTGATCGACGGCAAGTTCCCCGATTACGAGGCGGTGATTCCGATCGGCGCCGACCGCGAGGTCAAGATCGACCGCGAAACCCTGCGTGCGGCCCTGCAACGCGCGGCGATCCTGTCCAACGAAAAGTATCGTGGGGTGCGGATCGAGGTCTCGCCCGGGCAGCTGAAGATCAGCGCCCACAATCCCGAGCAGGAAGAAGCGCAGGAAGAGGTCGAGGCCGAAACCAAGGTCGACGGGCTAGCGATCGGCTTCAACGTCAATTACCTGCTCGATGCCCTCACTGCCCTGCGCGACGAGCACGTGATCCTGCAGCTGCGCGACGCCAATTCCTCGGCGCTGGTCCGGGAAGCCGGCAATGAGCGCAGCCGGCATGTGGTGATGCCGCTGCGGCTCTGATGCGCACCGCGTTCCACGTGGAACCAACCTGCTTCGCCCGGTCCGCGCCGGGCGAAGTCGTTTGGAGCCCACCCTCGGCTCCATGCCGGAGCCAAGCGCACCGGGTATGGGCGGTTAGCGATGGACCGGCTGTAGCCTGATGCGAATCACTCGCCTGACGATAGCGGGCTTGCGGAACCTACAACCGACCGATCTGCGGCCGGGACCAGGGCTCAACGTGCTGGTCGGACCAAACGGCGCAGGCAAGACCAGCGTGCTCGAAGCCCTGCACCTGCTGGCCTATGGACGCAGTTTCCGGGGGCGGGTTCGGGACGGGCTGGTGCGGACCGGCCGCGACGCGCTGGAGGTCTTTGCCGAATGGGACGAGCCCGGAGGACGTATCCGTCGGGCCGGGCTGCGGCATGCGGGACAGACCTGGAGCGGCCGACTCGACGGCGCGTCGGTGAGCCAGCTTGGAGAGCTATGCGCGGCGCTGGCGGCGCTCACCTTCGAACCCGGCAGCCATGCGCTGATCAGCGGGGGCGGCGAAACCCGACGCCGGTATCTGGATTGGGGTTTGTTCCACGTGGAACCGGACTTTCTGGGGCTCTGGCGGCGCTATAGCCGGGCCCTCAAGCAGCGCAACGCGCTGCTGAAGCTGCGCGCCGGGGTGGATCAGTTCCAGGTCTGGGATCAGGAGCTGGCCGAAATGGGCGAAGTGCTGACAGCGCGGCGTGAGCTCTACCTGGATGGTCTGCAACCCCGGCTGCGGGCGGCGTCGGGTGAATTGGCGCCTGGGCTGGGGAAGGCGGCATTCGCGTTCCAGCCGGGGTGGCGGCGCGAGCAGCTGTCCCTCGCCGATGCTCTGCTGCTCGCGCGGGAGCGCGACCTCGTCACCGGTTTCACATCGGTCGGGCCGCACCGGGCCGACTGGCGGATTACGCACGCGCAGCGTCCCGATCAGGAAGCGCTTTCGCGAGGGCAGGGCAAGCTCACTGCGTTGGCGGCGCTGCTGGCGCAGGCGGAGGATTTCGCCGCCCGTCGTGGACAATGGCCCCTGGTCCTGCTGGACGACCTTGCCTCGGAGCTGGATCTGCCACACCAGCGGCGCCTGCTGCAGCGGTTACGCGCCAGCGATGCGCAGGTGTTCATCACCGGCACCGAAGTCCCGCCCGCGCTCGCCGGCACCGGGTTCGATTTGTTCCACGTGGAACAAGGAAAAGTGTTACACGCCGAGGGCGGCTCGCTACAGCATTAACGTTTTATGCGAAATATCCAGGAGGTTGGGCCCGCCGAGCCGGCCCCACTGGTATAATTTTCCGCTTCAATCCCTATAGCTAATGTGTCGCGGCCCGCTGCAGCGCGGTTCCGCGCCGAACAGAGCGCATGACGGAAAACAACACACCCGAAAATCCTGGCCAGACCACTGCGGGCCAGACCGGTTACGACTCCAGCAAGATCACCGTGCTGCGCGGCCTGGAGGCCGTGCGCAAGCGCCCGGGCATGTACATCGGCGACGTGCACGACGGCACCGGCCTGCACCACATGGTCTTCGAGGTGGTCGACAACGCCATCGATGAAGCCTTGGCTGGTCATGCCGATGACATCGTGGTGACCATCCACGAGGACGGCTCGGTATCGGTCTGGGACAACGGACGCGGCATTCCGGTGGACACCCACAAGGAAGAGGGCGTATCCGCGGCCGAGGTCATCATGACCGTGCTGCATGCCGGCGGAAAGTTCGACGACAACAGCTACAAGGTCTCCGGCGGCCTGCACGGCGTTGGCGTGTCGGTGGTCAATGCGCTCAGCGAAAAGCTCACCCTGGACATCTGGCGCGACGGCTTCCACCACCAGCAGGAATACGCGCTCGGCGAGCCGGTGTATCCGCTGCGCCAGCTCGAGGCTTCCGACAAGCGCGGCACGCTGCTGCGCTTCTGGCCCTCGAACGCGATCTTTACCGACACCCTATTCCACTACGACATCCTCGCGCGCCGCCTGCGCGAACTCTCGTTCCTCAACTCCGGCGTCAAGATCACGCTGCTCGACGAGCGCGGCGAGGGCGAACGCGACGTGTTCCAGTACGAAGGCGGCATCCGCTCCTTCGTCGAGCATCTGGCGCAGCTGAAGACGCCGCTGCATCCCAACGTGATCTCGGTGACCGGCGAGCAGAACGGGATCACCGTGGACGTCGCCCTGCAATGGACCGACGCCTACCAGGAAACGATGTTCTGCTTCACCAACAACATTCCGCAGAAGGACGGCGGTACCCACCTGATCGGCTTCCGCGCCGCGCTCACCCGTACCCTGAGCAACTACATCGAACAGAACGGGATCGCCAAGCAGGCCAAGGTCTCGCTGTCAGGCGACGACATGCGCGAGGGCATGATCGCCGTGCTGTCGGTGAAGGTGCCCGACCCCAGCTTCTCGTCGCAGACCAAGGAAAAGCTGGTCTCCTCCGACGTGCGCCCGGTGGTGGAATCCACCTTCGGCCAACGGCTCGAGGAGTTCCTGCAGGAGCATCCCAACGAAGCGCGCGCGATCGCCGGCAAGATCGTCGACGCCGCGCGTGCGCGCGAAGCCGCGCGCAAGGCGCGCGACCTTACCCGGCGCAAGGGCGCGCTGGACATCGCAGGGCTCCCGGGCAAGCTCGCCGACTGCCAGGAAAAGGATCCGGCGCTGTCGGAACTGTTCATCGTCGAGGGCGACTCGGCCGGCGGTTCGGCCAAGCAGGGCCGCAATCGCAAGAACCAGGCGGTGTTGCCGCTGCGCGGCAAGATCCTCAACGTCGAGCGCGCGCGCTTCGACCGCATGCTCGCCAGCGCCGAGGTCGGCACCCTGATCACCGCACTGGGCACCGGCATCGGCCGCGACGAATACAACCCCGACAAGCTGCGCTACCACCGCATCATCATCATGACCGACGCGGACGTGGACGGTTCGCACATCCGCACCCTGCTGCTGACCTTCTTCTACCGGCAGATGCCCGACCTGATCGAGCGCGGCCACATCTATATCGGCCTGCCGCCGCTGTACAAGCTCAAGCAGGGCAAGCAGGAGCTCTACCTGAAGGACGATGCGGCGCTGGACGCCTACCTGGCCGGCAACGCGGTCGAAGGGGCCGGGTTGATCCCGGCGACGGACGAGCCTGCGATCGAAGGCATGGCCCTGGAGCAGCTGCTGCTGGCCTATGCCGGCGCGCGCGCCGCGATCGCCCGCAATGCGCACCGCTTCGACCCGATCGTGCTCGAATCGCTGATCGACTTCACTCCGCTCGACGCGCAAAGCCTGGCGCTCAACACCGACGAGGCGCATGAACTCACCGCGCTGGAGGCCAGGCTCAATCGCGGCGGCCTGGGCCAGCCCCGGTACCGGCTGGTGCTGCAGGCGGCCAACGAATCGCGCCCGGTCGCGCTGCTGATCATCCGTCGGCACATGGGCGAGGAACTGACGCAGGTGCTGCCGCTGTCGATTTTCGAACATGGCGAACTGCGCCCGCTGCGCGATGCCGCCGCGGCCCTGCATGGCCTGGTCCGCGAAGGCGCGCAGATCGTGCGCGGCAACAAGACCCAGCCCGTCGCCAGCTTCGCCCAGGCCCAGGCCTGGCTGCTGGACGAAGCCCGCAAGGGCCGCCAGATCCAGCGCTTCAAGGGCCTGGGCGAAATGAACCCCGAGCAGCTCTGGGACACCACGGTGAACCCGGATACCCGCCGTCTGTTGCAGGTGCGGATCGAGGATGCGGTCGCGGCCGACCAGATATTCAGCACGTTGATGGGCGATGTCGTCGAGCCGCGGCGCGAGTTCATCGAGGACAACGCGCTCAAGGTCGCGAATCTGGACGTGTAGAACGCGGCCGCGTTGGCGGCGTGCGACGGCGCGTTTCAGCGCCGATCGTGGCGGGTGGCTGAACGCCCGCCCGCGCGCCAACGCGGACTTCACCGCATGCGGGACTAGCCTAGCGGCCCCGATTCGCCGAGGAATGCCCATGAAGCCGCAGCTACCGGCCCTAGTCCTGGCCGCCGCCGTTTCAGCCACCGTCGCCGGCTGCGCCACCACGACCTCGCCGACCGGGCGCAAGCAGTACGTCGGCGCCGTCTCCCAGCAGCAGCTCAACCAACTCGGCGCGCAGGCCTTCGCGCAGCTCAAGTCGCAAAAGCCGCAGACCAGCAACAGCGCCCAGCGCAGCTACGTGTCCTGCGTAACCAACGCTATCGTCAGCCAGCTGCCTGCCGAGTGGCGCAGCGGCGGTTGGGAAAGTGCAGTGTTCGTCGACAACGACCCCAACGCGTTCGCCCTGCCCGGCGGCAAGGTGGGCATTTACACGGGCATCTTCAGTGTCGCGAAGAACCAGGACCAGCTCGCCGGCGTGATCGCGCACGAGATCGGCCACGTCGTCTCCCGCCATCATGATGAGCGCCTAACCCGCCAGGCGGGCGCCTCCGGGGCGCTGCAGGTAGTCGGCGCGATCCTCGGATCCCGCTATGGCGAAGGCGTCGGCAATGCGGCGATGCAGGGCGGCGGCGTGCTGGCGCAGACCGGCTTCCTGCTGCCCGGCTCACGCGCCCAGGAGAGCGAAGCCGACGTGGTCGGCCAGCAGCTCATGGCACGGGCTGGTTTCGATCCGCGCGGCGCGGTCAGCCTGTGGCAGAACATGATCGCGGCCGGCGGCAGCCGCCCACCGCAATGGCTGTCCACCCACCCCGACCCTCAGGCGCGCATCGGCGAACTGCAGTCGCGTGCCGCGAGCCTGGTCCCGGCCTACCAGCAGGCACAGGCGGCAGGCCGGCGCCCGAAATGCGGCTGAAAACGTTTCACATAACGCGGGTCTAGCAATCGATCCGCGCCAATCTGCTAGCGTGCACGCCCCCAACCGGGCCTGCCCGGCGGCGTACGTCTCCACAGGTGAACAATGTCCCAACCGCAAACCCGTCAATTGGTCCTCGCTCTGCTCGCCGCCCTGTCCCTGTGCGGGGTGGCAACCGCCGCTCCGCAAGCGCCTCGCTCGCTTGAGGAACAGCGAGCACAGAAGGAGCGCGAGGCCCAGAAAGAGTCCGATTCCACGGAAAAGACGCCGGAGCAGGCGGAAGTCGCCGCGCGCTACCCCCAAGCCGATCGCATCGAGCCAGAAGGCAAGGCCACACCGAAACACGTGCCCAAGCTGAAGCAGCAGTTCGACGCCTTCAACTCCAAGGACAACACCACAGTACTGACACTGGCCGATGAACTGATCGCCGATCCGGAAACCAACCCCTACGAGAAGTCGGTGGCGGCGCGCCTGGCAGGCGCGAGCCAGCTCAATGCGGATAACGCCAAGGCGATGGCCTACCTGCAAAAGGCGATCGAGTTCAACGGATTGAACAACAACGAGCATTTCGAAGCGATGTTCCTGATCGCGCAACTGCAGATGCAGGAAAAGCAGTACGCGCAGAGCCTGGCGACGGTCGATCAGTTCCTGACCCAGACCAAGAGCCAGACGCCCGACGCATTGGCGCTCAAGGGCAATGCCCTGTACCGCCTCAAGCGCTATCCCGAAGCGGTCGAAGCACTGAAGCTGGCGCTGGCCGGGGCGCCGCAGCCGCGCGCGGACTGGACCCAGCTGCTTATGGGCGCGTACGCCGACATGGGCCAGCCCGAGGAGGCCAGCAAGCTCGCCGAACAGCTGGGGGCCGGCAACCCTGACGACAAGCAGGCACAGCTGAACTTGGCCGCGACCTACATGCAGTCCGGACAGGACGACAAGGCCGCGGCGATCCTGGAAAAGCTGCGCAGCAGCGGACAGCTGACCGAGGAACAGGACTACCGCAACCTGTTCGCCATGTACAGCAATGCAGGTGGCAAGGACAAGGAGGTCATCGCCGTCATCAACGAAGGCATGTCCAAGGGCATCCTGAAGCCGGATCACCAGGTCTATACCGCGTTGGCACAGGCCTATTGGTTTTCCGACCAGGCCGGCCCCGCGATCGAGGCCTTCAAGAAAGCGGCGCCGATTGCGCCCAACGGTGAGGCCTATCTCAACCTGGCGCGCGCGCTCAGCAACGAGGGCCACACCGCCGAGGCCAGGGAGGCCGCGAAACAGGCGCTCGCCAAGGGCGTGAAGAAGCCCGAAGACGCCAAACGGATCATCGGTACCAAGTAATTACTCGGTTGCGGCATTGGTAACCGATTACAGGTTTGTTATAAGCTTCGAGGTTCCCGCCGCCTCCACGTGACGGGACCTTCACCTCCTCCGGCGCCTCGGCACCGGGCCCCACCCGAGCTTCCCTCGCATGACCCAACGCCTGCGGACGACCGATAAAAATGATGACGATGTCGGCCTGAACTGGCCGCGCATCGCTGGCTATTCCTTCGTGGTCGCCGTGCACCTTGCCGCGCTGCTGCTGCTGCTCGCACCGGTGGCGCCACCGGGACAGCAACAGCAGGAAGAAGATGTCACCCGCGTGGTGATCATCGAGCCGCCGCCGCCGCCGCCCCCGCCGCCCCCGCCGCCGCCGGAACCGCCCAAGCCGCAGGAAATCAAGCAGCTGGCGCCGCCGCAGCCTTCGCCGATCCCGCCGCCGCCGGAGGAGCCGCCGGTGGTGTTCGACGAGCCAGCCGCCGTGGACATCCAGGCGCCGCCGCCCGCACCGCCGGCACCCCCGGCGCCGCAGCCGGACATCGGCGCGAGCGTGGACATTTCGTCCAAGAACATGAATCCGCCCAAGTACCCGCCGCGCGCCTACCAGCAGGGCGTGGAAGGCACCGTCATCCTGATCGTCGACGTGGACGCCAACGGCAACGTCACCAACGTGTCGGTGGAGAAATCCAGCCGCAACCGCGATCTGGATCGCGCCGCGATGGACGCCGCGCGCAAATGGCGATTCAACCCGTCGATCAAGAATGGCCAGAAGGCTGCCGGTCGCGTCCGCGTTCCGGTGGACTTCAAGTTGCAGTAGACCGGCTTCAGTAACGCCGCACCGGCGCGTGCCGGGTTCTGCGGATTTCACCTCGCTCCACGTTCCATCGCATCAGCTGTCTTCTCCACACCACAACATCAAAGGTAAGCGTCATGCTGCAGGAAACCACTAACGCCGCGGCCCCGGCCGGAGGCAATGCCGCACAGGCTCTGACGCAGATGGGTGTCGACCATCTGCTGGCGGAGATGACCGCCGACCCAGGTGCCTATGCGGTGTCCTGGGCGGTGCTGATCACGCTGCTGATCATGTCCGCCTCCTCGATCTACTGGATCGTGATCAATTTCTTCAAGAACCTGGCCTTGCGCCGGAGTGCCGACCGCGTGGTCAGCACGTTCTGGGAGACGCCGAACGCGCAGGACGCGATCCGCTACATGGAAGAGCAGCCGCGTCGCGAACCGTTCTCGAAGATCGCGCTCGATGCCGCCCAGGCCGCCGCGCACCATCAGCGTCATGAAGGCTCGCGCCTGGTCGAGTCGCTGAACCGCTCGGAATTCGTGGACCGCGCCCTGCGCCAGGCCGTGACCCGCGAATCGATGAACCTGGAAAGCGGCCTGACCGTGCTCGCCACCGTGGGTTCGACCGCGCCGTTCGTCGGCCTGCTCGGTACCGTGTGGGGCATTTACGGCGCGCTGATCCGCATCGGCGCCACCGGCCAGGCTTCGATCGATGCGGTTGCAGGACCGGTGGGCGAGGCCCTGATCATGACCGCGCTCGGTCTGTTCGTGGCGATCCCGGCGGTGCTGGCGTACAACTTCTTCGTGCGCCTGAACCGCGTCACCAACAACAAGTTCGACACCTTCGCGCACGACCTGCACGACTTCTTCGCCACCGGTGCACGCGTGGGCGAAGTCGCGGTCAAGCGCTGAGCCTGACGAACTGACGGAGTCCCGACATGGCCTTCAGTAGCGGCACCGAAAGCGGTGCACCGATGTCCGAGATCAACGTCACGCCCCTCGTGGACGTGATGTTGGTGCTGCTCATCATCTTCATGATCACGGCACCGCTGATGTCGCATAAGGTCAAGGTGGAGCTTCCGCAGGCCAACCTGGACAAGAAGGACGACACGGTGCCGCCGGTGCCGCCGATCACCATCGCCGTGACCGACGACGGGAAGATCTACTGGAACGACCAGCCGATCGACAAGGGCCTGCTGGAAAGCCAGCTGTCGGTGGAAGCGCAGAAGACGCCGCAACCGGCGATCAACCTGCGCGGCGACCAGACCACCAAGTACCGCACGATCCGTGAGGTGGTCGACATCGCCCAGGCCCAGGGCATGCGCAAGGTCGGCTACGTCGCCACCCGCGAACGTCCCAACTGAGGAGAGATAGAAGATGGCATTCTCAACAGGTGGTGGCGGCGGGCCGATGGCTGACATCAACGTCACGCCCCTGGTGGACGTGATGTTGGTGCTGCTGATCATCTTCATGGTGACGGCGCCGATCATGTCGTACCCGATCGACATCGACCTTCCGCAGCGCTCACTCAACCCGCCTCCGACCACCCAGGATCCGCCCGACCCGATCCGGCTGCGCATCGACAGCGCGGGGCAGGTGTTCTGGAACGACAGCCCGACGCCGCTGTCCGCCCTGCGCAACATGATGGAAGCCGAGGTCGAACGCGATCCGAACAACCAGCCCACGCTGGAGATCGATACCGCGGACGACGCCGACTACGGCATCCTGGCCAAAGTCCTGGCCAGCGCGCGCAATGCGCAGATGCAGAAGATCGGTTTCGTCAAGAAGTAGACCCGCAAGACAGGCATGGTCCAGCGCACTGCAGCGCGCCGGACCGACGCTTACCTGACCAGCAAGTCCTTTGCGCCGCCCGTCCGGGCGGCGTTTTCTTTTGTCCGCTTTGTGAGGAGCGCCGCCCTCACGCGCCGCACACGTGCGCGGGGGTATCGCCATGGCTGCGGGAGACGGTCCCGCCTCGCCAGGGGAACGATATGGCCGCTTATTCGATGCCGTCCACACAGCACAGCGTCGCCCAGATCAACATCACCCCGCTGGTCGATGTGATGCTGGTCCTGCTAGTGATCTTCATGATCGCCGCACCGGTGGTCAGCCAGCCGATCCGCCTGGATCTGCCCGGCATGTCACCGCCGCAGCCGATCAAAACGGACGCGCCCATCGTGCTGCGCATCGACGCTGCCGGGCAGGTGTACTGGAACGGCGATGCGACGCCACTGCCGACGCTGCGCGCGATGCTGCAGGCCGAGGTCGCGCGCGATGCGCAGGCACGCATAACGCTGCAGATCGACGCCAGCGACGAGACCGATTACGGAATCGTGGCCAAGGTGTTGGCGGCGGCACGCAATGCCGAGGTCGAGCGCATCGGTTTCCTGCGCCACTAGCGACGCGTCTCCGGCGTTCGAGCGGCGCAATCGCCCGCTGGGTCAGGAACTCAAAGCACCGCTGACGATCCGCAGGTAGGCGCGCACGGTGGCATCGAGTCCGGCGTAGAGCGCTTCGCCGATCAGGGCATGACCGATCGAGACCTCCAGCACCTCCGGCACGCCGGCTAGGAAGGCAGCGAGGTTGTGCTGGTCGAGATCGTGCCCGGCGTTGACGCCGAGCCCGACCGCCTGGGCCCGGCGCGCGGTGTCGGCGCATGCGGCGATCACGGCGCCGGCATCCCCCTGCGCAAAGGCCTCGGCATACGGACCGGTGTACAACTCGATGCGATCCGCGCCGATCTGCGCCGCGCGCTCCACCGCGCTTCCGGCATCGGCGAACAGGCTGACCCGGCAGTCGAGCGCCTTGAGCGCGTCGACCAGCGGTTGCAGCGCATCGGCATCGCGGGCGAAGTCGAAACCGTGGTCCGAGGTCAGCTGTCCATCGCCGTCCGGTACCAGGGTCGCCTGCGCCGGCCGCGCCTGTTCGCACAGGGCCAGAAAGCCCGGGTAGCCCGCGCGCGGCGGCGCGAACGGATTGCCTTCGAGGTTGAATTCCACGCCGTACGCACGGGTGAGCTGCGCCAGCGCCAGCACGTCGTCGGCGCGGATGTGGCGCGCGTCGGGCCGCGGATGCACGGTGATCCCGTGCGCACCGGCATCGAGGCAGGCGCGTGCGGCTTCGACCACGTCGGGCAGCGCGCCGCCGCGCGAGTTGCGCAGCACGGCGATCTTGTTGACGTTGACGCTGAGCCGGGTCATCGCACCGGCATCACGCCGATGGCGCATCGCCACCGGATTGCGCGGCATTGCGGCGTGCGTCGGCTTGCTCGCGAAGGCGCCGCAGTTCGGCCGGATCGATCATCGCCACCTCGTCGCGCGAGCGGCTGCCCAGGCGCTGGGCCAGCAGTGCCATGACCCCGGCCACGACCAGTATCAGCGAGGCGAGCAGGCAGACGACGGCCAGCGCCATCGACGTGGTCACGAAGGCGACCGCGAACGCGGCGGCCGCCAGCAGGATCAGCAGCCAGGGCATGGCACGGGCTCCGGGTCGGGTAGGCGAAGTCTAGCGCGAGACGCAGGGTGGACGCGCCATGGAATGAGCGTGGGGCTGCAACCGAACGGAGGTCCTCCGCCGCCGCGGCGGCGCGAAGGAAAGTTGCGGCGGGCAGGCTGCTCGCGGCGCCCCTAGAGCAGAGGCGACATCAGCCGGGCCAGCGCCTCGGGCAGGCGCGCCGTCAGCAGCGGGCGGTTGCGGTCCTCGCGCACGCGCGGGGCGTGCGCGAATTCGGTTTCGATCAGCTGCGCCAGCTCCGCGGCGATGCCTGGATCGTCGAACAGCAAGGACACCTCGAAATTCAGGCGGAAGCTGCGATGGTCGAAATTGGCGCTGCCGATCAACGCGATCCTGTCGTCGACCAGCAGGGCCTTGCTGTGCAGCATGCGCGGGCCGTACTCGTAAACCTTGACGCCGGCCGCCAGCAGGTCGTCGTAGTAGGAACGCACGCACCAGGTGACCAGTCTGCTGTCGCTCATCTTTGGCACCAGCAGGCGCACGTCCAGTCCGGATAGGGCCGCCGAGGTAAGGGCCATCATCGCCGCCTCGCCCGGCACGAAATAGGGCGTCACCAGCCATATCCGCTGGCTGGCGGCGTGGATCGCGCCCACGTGCAGGCGATGGATCGCTTCCCACGACGAATCCGGGCCGGAGGTGAGCACCTGGGTATCGATCGGCCCGCCCTGCGGCTCGGGCGTCGCACGTGCGACATCTCCGACGAAATCGCGCCGCTCCGTGGCGTAGGCCCAGTCCTCGACGAACACTTCCTGCAGCGCGCGCACCGCGTCGCCTTCGATGCGCAGATGCAGGTCCCGATACGCATCCTTGCGCAGACGCTCGTCCTGCTCGTCGGTGATGTTGATGCCGCCGGTGTAGGCGATGCGACCGTCGATCACCACGATCTTGCGATGCGTGCGCAGGTTCAACCACGGACGCTTCCACAGCAGCCATGGACGCGCCGGATGGAACCACGCGATCTCGCCGCCGGCCTCCTGCAGCGGGGCGAAGAACCGGCGGCTGGCCTGTTTCGAGCCCATCGCGTCCAGCAGCAGCCGCACCCGCACGCCGGCACGCGCGCGATCGATCAGTGCGTCGCGCAGCGCGATGCCGCTGCGGTCGGGGTTGTAGATGTAGTACTCCAGGTGCACGTGATCCTGCGCCTGGGCAATGTCGCCCAGCAACGCCGGATACTTCGCGCCGCCGTCCACCAGCAGGCGCACGGCGCGCGCGGTGGTGGGTGCGATCCCGGTCGTGGCCTGGGCGAGGCTGCGCAGTTCCTGGGCCTCGTCATTTCCCTCCGCACCGGCGTATCGCGGCAGCGCGACGCGGTGCCGGCGACGCCGGGCGCGATGCCGGGTGATCTTCTGCGGGCCGAACACGTAATAGATCAGGAAGCCCAGATAGGGCAGGGCCGCCAGGCTGATCAGCCAGCTCAGGGTCGCGGCCGGCTCGCGCTTCTGCAGCACGATCCAGAACCCCAGGCCGATCAGGTAGCTGAGCCAGCCAGCGGTGAGGTAAAGACGAATGTGGGGGATCGTCCAGAACGCGCCCCACAGCTCCCGGATCGTTTCCAGCATGTGCGTCGGTCCTGTCGTCGTCGCGCTGTTTGCGACGCGGCCGGCGTAGGCTAGCCCGATGGCCGGGGAAAGCAAATTCGGCGCTCGCCGGGTGCGGATGCCTGGTGCGTCCGCGATCAAGGGGCGCGGCGCCGCGTCGCATGTCAGCGGGCGCTTCGAGAAAACCGTGAGTCGCGGCGAGGACGACGGCTGGGGCTCGCTGTACGCGCATGACGAGACCGATCTGCTGCCGCCGCTCGCCACCCAGGTTACCGAGGAACGCGCACGCAGCATCATCAGCCGCAACGATTCGCCGGATATCGGCTTCTCGCAATCGGTCAATCCCTATCGCGGCTGCGAACATGGCTGCGTCTATTGCTTCGCGCGTCCGTCGCACGCTTACCTGGACCTGTCGCCGGGGCTGGATTTCGAGACGCGTCTGTTCGCCAAGACCAATGCCGCCGAGCGCCTGCGGCATGAGCTGGCCAAGCCCGGCTACGTACCCAGCACCATCACCCTGGGCATCAATACCGACGCCTACCAGCCGATCGAGCGCCGCTACCGGGTCACTCGCGAGTGCCTGGAGGTGCTGGCCGAGTGCCGGCATCCGGTGTCCTTCGTCACCAAGTCGGCACTGATCACCCGCGATCTCGACCTGCTCGCGCTGATGGCCGCGCAGAACCTGGTCAGCGTGCATGTGTCGGTGACCACCCTCGACAACGGCCTTTCGTCCAAGCTGGAGCCGCGCGCCGCCGCGCCGCATACCCGGCTCAAGACGATCCGCACGCTGCATGAAGCCGGGGTTCCAGTCGGCGTGCTGGTGGCGCCGGTGATCCCGATGATCAGCGACCGGCACCTGGAACACATCCTCGAGGCCGCACGCGAGGCGGGTGCGCGCGATGCCGGCTACGTGCTGCTGCGCCTGCCGCACGAACTCAAGGAGGTCTGGCGCGAGTGGCTGCAGCTGCACTTCCCCGAGCGCGCCGCGCACGTGATGAGCCTGATCCGGCAGATGCGCGGCGGCAAGGATTACGACAGCCGCTTCGGCACGCGCATGCGCGGAGAAGGTCCGTTCGCCGATCTGATCGCGGCACGTTTTGCGCGGGTCTATCGCAAACTTGCCTACGCGCGGCTGCCGCCGTTGGATGCGGGCCGTTTTATCGCCCCGCGCATGCCATCGCCGCAGGCGGATCTGTTCGGCGGCTGAGGCGTAAGCAACGGGTTTCAGCGTCGCACGTGGAACCCGGCCTCGGCGACGAATGCCTCCACGTCCTCGCGCGTCGACAGATTGAAGTCGCCCGGCAGCGAATGCTTGAGGCAGGCCGCGCCCAGGCCGAAGCGGAGCCCCCCGAGCGGCTCCATCTCGCTCAACAGGCCGTGCAGAACGCCGGCCGCGAACGCGTCGCCGGTGCCGATGCGGTCGACGATCGCGCGCAATTCGTAATCCGGGCCGCGATATCGCTCACCTCCGCGTCCGAACATCAGTGCCGACAGCGAATGCCAGTCCACGCTGTGCTGGGTGCGCAGCGTGCTGGCCAGCCAGTGCAGATGCGGAAACGCGGAAAACGCCTGGGCGGCCGCTTCGGCGACGGCGGCTTCGCCTTCACTGCCCGCGTGCGTCCCGAGCACGACCGCGATGTCGCGGTGATCGGCGAACAGCAGATCGCATTCGGCAAAGATCTGGCGCAGGAGCGTGGCTGCGTCGCCGTCCCAGGCCTGCCATAGCTTGCGGCGGAAGTTGCCGTCGAACGACACCATGACCCCGCGCCGGCGCGCGGCGCGCGCCGCAGCCAGGGTCGCCTGCGCCGTGGCCTCGCCCAGCGCGGGAGTGACGCCGGACAGATGCAGCCAGTGCGCGCCTTCGAGCAGGCGCTCCCAGTCGTAGTCGGCCGAGCGGCCGAATGCCGAGTCGGCACGGTCGTACAGGACTTCACTGGGACGGTGCAGCGCACCGTGCGAGAGGAAGTACAGGCCCATGCGACCCGCGCCGGCGCGCACGTGGCCGGTATCCACGCCATGGCGGCGCAGTTCGCCTACCGCAGCTTCGCCCAGCGCATTGCCGGGGACGGTGCTCACCATCGCCGCCTCGTGGCCGAAGCGGGCGAGCGAAACCGCGACATTGGCTTCCGCGCCGCCGACGTGGACCTCAAGCCCGGGCGTCTGCAGCAAGCGCTCGCGTCCGGGCGCCGAGAGGCGCAGCAGCAGTTCTCCGAAACATACGACCCGTAGCTTCACAGCATCTCCTCACCTGGCGACCCGCGGCCACCGCGGCCCTGACCCCGCGCCAGAGTGCGCCAGGGGCTGATGGCGCAGCGCAGCATGCCTTCGCGCATTCCTTTTGCTAGGGTTTTGACCATCGGTGTCATTGAGCGTTCTGACACGATAGCAAGCGCCGCGGGTCAGTCAACACCGCACGATACAAGCAGCTGTTCATACGGGAGGGGATCCTGATGCATCACCAGCTCTCAGCAAAAAAGACACCGGTTACCTTGCTGGCCGCCGCGATCGGCCTGGCCTTGCAGATGACGGCATTCGCCGGGTTGGCCCAGGACCCGGCCGCCCCCAGCCAACCGGCCGCACAAGACGCCGCTCCGGCTGCCGCGCAGGCGGGCACACAGCCGCAAGACCCCACCAAGCTGGACACAGTGGTGGTCACCGGTTTCCGGGCGAGCCTCAACAAGGCAGTGGAACTCAAGCGCGATGCCGTGAACGCGATCGACGCGATCGTTGCGGAAGATATCGCCGACTTTCCCGACCAGAACATCGCCGAGTCCCTGCAGCGCATCCCCGGGATCACGATCACGCGCGAGTCGGGCGAGGGCCGCAACATCTCGGTGCGCGGTCTGTCGGGCGAATTCACCCGCGTGCGCATCAACGGCATCGAAGCGATCGCCGCGACCGGTGGCGAGGGCGGGCCGAATCGCGGGCGCGACTTCGACTACAACGTATTCGCCTCGGAGCTGTTCAACTCGGTCGTAGTGCAGAAGACCGCGCAGGCGAACCTCGACGAAGGCTCGCTCGGCGCCGTGGTCGACCTCAACACCGGGCAGCCGTTCGGTTACAAGCGCGGCTCCACGTTCGTGGTCTCGGGGCAGGCGCAGTACAACGATCTGGTCGACGAGGTCGCTCCACGCGTGGCCGCGCTGTACGCCTATCATGATCCTGAAGATGTCTGGGCAGTGTCGCTGTCCGCGGCGTACTCGGACGACACGACCCTGGAACTGGGCCAGAACACGGTGCGCTGGCAGGCAGCGGACTTCCGCTCCGTGCGTGGCGTCGACTGCGGCACCAACCCGACCGACGCGGGATGCGTCCAGGTCGCTGACGGCTTTCATCCGCGCATTCCCCGTTACGGTGAGATCAAGGTGGATCGCGAGCGTATCGGCGTGACCGGGAGCCTGGAGTTCCGTCCAAGCGCCGACACCCGCATGAAGCTGGACGTGCTGCATTCCAGGCTCGAGGCCGCGCGCGGCGAGAAGTATCTGGAAGTACTGTTTCGCGGCAACGAAGACGACATGGACGTGGTCGACTACACCTACGACCCGGCCACCAACAACATCACCGGCATGACGGTGGACAACGCCTGGGTGCGCACCGAGAACTTCGAGAAGGTCTGGACGACCACGTTCAACCAGTGGACGCTCGATGTCGAGCACAACTTCAACGACTCGGTCGTCGGCCATGTGCTCGCCGGCAGTGCGTCGTCGCGGCTGGAGTTTCCGCACGAGATCACCTTCATGTACGACGATCGCGATTACGACGGTTTCGTCTACGACTACAGCGACGACAAGCAGCCGCTGCTGGCCTACAAAGGCCCCGACGTGAACGATCCCGCCAACTTCCAGATGTCGGAGTTCCGCGACCGGCCGACCGACACCAGCCACAAGCTCGGCACCCTCAATGCCGACATCGAGTGGACCTTCAACACCAACTACTCGCTCGAAGCGGGCCTGAGCTACCGCAAGTTCACCTTCGAGACCTCTGGCGGCATCCGCGATGCGGGCGTTTGCGCGGCGGGGCTCTACGACTGCGACCCGGACGGAGATGGCGTTGACGACTTCTATGGGATCCCCGCCACGGGTGATCTTTCGGAGAGCTATCACTTCGACGACGATGTCGGCGGAGGCTCCACCACCACCTGGACCATCCCGGACCTCGATGCCTGGGCCGACTTCATCGACCTGGCCGGCCAGCCGCTGAGCCAGGACCAGGGCAACATCCGCAGCGTGGCCGAAGCCGATACCGGCGCTTTCGTGCAGCTCAACGGTTACAACGAGCTCGGTGGACACGACCTGCGCTGGAACATCGGTGCGCGCTACGTCGAGACCAAGCAGACCTCGCGCGGCTACAACTCCGGCGAGTTCGTGACCGTGCGACGTCCGTCGTACTCCGACTTCCTGCCGTCGCTGAACGTCGCGTTCTCGATCACGCCCGAGCTGACCTGGCGCTTCTCGGCGGCCAAAGTGATGACCCGTCCGGGGCTGGGCAATCTGTCGCCCGGCGGCGCCGTCGATGCATTCAACTACCGCATTTCCTACCAGAACCCGTTCCTGGATCCGACCCGCGCCACCGCGCTGGACACCTCGCTGGAGTGGTATTTCGCCGATGGCGCGCTGCTGTCGCTGGCGCTGTTCCACAAGGACATCGAATCGCGCCCGATCGCCACCGAGCGCGAGGGCACCTATGCCTCCACCGGCCTGCCGCTGTCGCTGTTGAATCCGACCTCGCCGGCCGGACAGGATCCGGAAGGCCGGCTCTGGGAGATCCGCACGATCGACAACGGCCCCGGTGGCAGCCTGCGCGGTGCCGAGTTGGGATTCCAGCTGCCAATGTCGGTGTTTGCGCCGGACACACCGTTCCTCCGCAACCTGGGATTCACCGGCAACTACACCTGGGTCGATTCGGAAGTGGACTACACCTTCGGCGACGAAATCGTCACCGAACGCCTGTTCGGCCTGTCGAAGCGTTCGTACAACTTCACGGCGTACTACGAAAACGACCGCTTCGACGCACGCGTCTCGGTGGCCTATCGCGACGACTATCTGACCGGGACCAGCGGCACGCGCAACCGCTTCGAAGGATTCGGCGACACCTTCAACGTCGACATGTCGATGGGCTACAAGCTCACCGACAATTTCGATGTGACCTTCGAAGCGCTCAACCTGACCGACGATTACCAGGATCGGTGGACCGATATCGACGCCATGCGCCGGTACGAGTGGGATCACACCGGTCGCGTGTACAAGCTCGGATTCCGCTACAAGTTCTGATCCGTCTGCGCGTGCTGGCCCGGCGTGCAGACGGCGCGGGGCCAGCAGCGAGGAATCTGCAGTTGCATTCGTGGCTGCCGCTTTAGTGGATGATCGGCTCCGGTATTACGGATAGATCCGCTCACGCAGTTCGGGGACGGCGTGGCTGAGCTCGTCGGCGACGATCGCCGCGAAGAAATCCGCGCCTTCCGGACCGAGGTGGGTGTAGTCGAATTGCCGCTTCGGCTGGCCGAGCAGAGGCCGGCCAGTGGGGTCCGGCGAAGCTACGGGCAGCGCAGGCGCATCGTGATCCACGGTGGTGCCGGTCTGCGCGGCGGCGTACATCCAGGACCAAGCTGGGGCCTGCGCGAAGCGCATCGACTGCGCAGGTCCGAGCGCCTGCACGGCAGCGACGCTTCGGGCGTGCAGGTCGACCAGTGGTACCTGCATGTCGTTCGCAATTCCGCGGATCACGTCGGCCCAGGGCCTGAGGTCGTCGAGCAGGCGGCCGTCCTTGAAAGCGCGCCGGGTCAGCGGAGTGAGCAGGACCGGATGCGCGCCGGCAGCACGGATCTCCTCGACATAGCGTCGCAGGTTGGCCGGGAACTCGGTGGCGATGTCGGTCGAGCGGCCCGGCTTGCCGGGCTGGTCGTTGTGCCCCAGCTGCACCAGCACCCAGACACCGTCGTAGCGGCCGACCTTCATCTCCGCCAGCGCGATGTCCCACGAACCCTCGGCGCGGTAGCTCAGCGTGCTGCGCCCGCCGCGTGCAAGATTCACGCAGGCGATGAAGGAGCTGACGTGGTGCGAGCAGAACGACGATCCCCAGCCGCTCTGCACCGCAGTGGTCGAGTCGCCAACCAGGATGATCTTGTCGGCGCGAATGGGCGCGGCAGCAGGTGGCGTCTGCTGCGCAGACGCAAGGCCGGCGGCAGCAAGCAGGGCGGCGGCGAGAGTTGCGCTTACCAACCTCATCGATCGAGTTTCCTCACAGTCATGGGTTCACATCGTTCCGCGCTGTACGAACGGCACGCGCTGGTACAGCCGGCGCTCGTCGCCGCGCGGATCGTTCTCGAGCCGGCTGGGATCGTCGAACACCATGGTTTCGCGACGCTCCAGCGAGTACGGCTTCCACGCGGGCAGCGCGGCGTGGTTCGGATTGCCGGTGCGGGCGAAGGCCAGCAGGGCATCGCTCATCCAGCGCGCCATGCGTTGCGCGCCGTCGCCCGAGCCGGTGCGCCCGCCCGGCTGATCGATGTTGTCGAATACCAGCGGAATGTCGAGGGTATGGGAGGCTCGCAATTTTTCGCCGTCGCCACCGCGCGGATACCAGTCAAGCTGGTAGGTCCAGGTCGACGCGCGACCCGGAGCAGCCTGACGGGCCCGCGCCTCGGCCTCCTCCACCGCGCCGCGCCAGGAGCGGCCTGCGGTCGTGGCGGCGAAGAACACCTCCGACGGCGTGTACTGCGGATACATGCGCCGGTACTCGGCCACGACCGTGCGCGGATCGATGTCGACAAACTGATGCCGTTCGATGTTTGCCGGCAGCTCCTCCCAACTCAGTTCGAAGTGTCGTGGATCGTAGCCGAGGAACGCGCGGGTTTCGTCGCGGGTATTGCCGATCACCATCGGGATGTGGGCTGATTGCGCCGGCGCCTGCGGCCAGAACGGATGCACCGGCAGGCCGCCGCTGTCCATCACCGGACCGAAGTACAGGCTGGTTTCCTCGACCCGGGACAAGTCGCGCACCCGTGTGGCTTCCAGCAGACGCCCGACCGGTAGCCGCAACAGGCCATCGATGTCGCCCGGCGCAAGACCCGCGGCTTCGATGAAGCGTTCGGCGCGCTGGGTGGCGGCACGGGGGCCGGCGGCGGTGACCTGCTGGCCGCTCATTGTCCATGCGCGGTGGAACAGGCTCTTCGCCGTGGGCATCGCCATTAGGGTCGCGATCTTGGCCCCGCCTCCGGATTGGCCGAACACGGTCACGTTGCCGGCATCGCCACCGAACTCGGCTGCGTGCTCGCGCACCCATTGCAGCGCCTGCACCAGATCGAGCTGGCCGACGTTGCCCGAGGCCGCGAACTTCGCGCCGCCGAGCCTGCCCAGGTACAGATAGCCGAAGGCATTGAGGCGATGATTGACGGTGATCACCACCACACCGCCGCGGCGGCACAGATTGCCGCCGTCGTAGAGCGGGTCGCTGCCGGACCCGTTGTTGTAACCGCCGCCGTGGATGTAGACCAGGACCGGCCGCTTGCCGCCGTCGCGCAGGGCCGGGGTCCAGACATTCAGATACAGGCAGTCCTCCGACGTGGGTTCGCCGGCGCCCGTCTGTGGCGATGCCGCGCCGTACGCCACAGCGTCACGCATTCCCTTCCAGGCGGGTTCCGGCAATGCCGGCAGGAAGCGGCGTGGTGCGGTATCGGCACCGTAAGGAAGACCCTTGAACACCCGCACCCCGCGGTCGATATAACCGCGCACGCGGCCGCTGCGAGTCGCCGCGACGGGACTTTCCGCTTCGACGGCGGCGTGTGCCCAGCGCGGCAAGACGATGCTCGCGCCCAGCGCGGCAGCGCCCTGCAGCAGTGCGCGGCGTCGACGATTGGCAACGTGATCGGCGGGCGTCATCGCATCTTCCCGGGTTGTGACCGGATCCAGTCCAGTGCCAGTCGCGGCCATGCCGCCAGCGGCGTGCCGGCGATCCCGCGGGTGCCGAAGCCGTGGCCCCCGTGTGGATACACATGCAGTTCGGCGGGCACGCCGGCGCGGCGCAGCGCATCGAAGAACAGCAGGCCGTTGTCCACCGTCACCGATGGATCGTCCGCGGCATGCAGGAGAAAGGTGGGTGGGGTATCCGCGCCGACCCGATGCTGCAGCGAGTACGCCGCGATCTGCGCAGGCGTCGGCGCCGTGCCGAGCAGCCGTGCGCGCGATTCGGGATGCGCATGCGTGCCCATGTCGATCACGGGATAGACCAGCAGCATGTAGTCCGGCCGCGCGCTGGCGCGGTCGATGGCATCCAACGGCGCGTACGCCGCCTCGGCATGGCGCGTACCGAGGCTGGCGGCCACGTGGCCACCGGCGGAAAAGCCCATCACGCCGATCCGATGCGCATCCACGCCCCACTCACTGGCGCGCGCGCGGATCAATCGCAGCGCGCGCTGCGCGTCCGCGAGCGATGCTTCGCGCGCGAGCGCATGGCCATCGCCGGGCAGCCGGTAGCGCAGCACGAACAGGGTTACGCCGCCGGCGTCGGCGAACGCCGGCACCAGCGCCGAGCCTTCCTTGTCGAGCACCACGCGCCGATAGCTGCCGCCCGGTACGACCAGCAGCGCGGCGCCGTTGGGACGCCTGGGCCGATGGACGACCAGGTATGGCTGGGTCACACCGGTGATGATGCGATCGGGCAACGCGGGGTCGCTGCTGCGTTCGACGATGGCTTGCTGGGCCGCGACCCGTTCGGACCCCGGTGCGACCCGGCCCGGCCACAGCCAGACACGCGAAGCCACTTCCTCTGGCGTGTCGGACGAAGGCGTCGCGGCGTCGGCAGTGCCAACGAGCATCAGGCCCAGGGCCGCCGCGTACATCAGTGGCCGCCATCGTTTTTCCGCGGCCGCGCACATCCGGTTGCGCATTCCCGAATCCACGATACCGGTCCTCAGCGCAGCGGCTCGCCGCGCTCGTAGGGCTGCAGCGGCTCCATCGTGTCCAGGTTCCATTCCGATTCGACGAACGGCCGTCGGGTCGGCTCGGGTTTGGGGTAACCGCCAACCTGGTCCTGGCTGTCGATGATCACGCCGCGGCCTTCGATCGTGTCGGCGACGAGGCGGCGGTCGACGGCGTCGCGCGCCCATGGCGTGGCGCCGGCTTCTGCGATCACCGCGTCCTGTACTTCAACCGCCGGCCGCAGCGTCACGCCGAACGGCAGCGCCGGCGCGCGTTGCGGCGCATCGACCTCGATCGGGGCGGTGGTATAGCGGCCCTGCTGCGGCAGCGGCCGGCCGATGCGGTCGACGGCGAGGTTGTCATCCAGGAACAGGTCCAGATCGCCGGAACCGCCGACGGTGAACAACGCCAGATCGCCGGTGGAAATGCCGGCGCGCATCACGTTGCCGCGCGCGGTCACCTGTCCGCGCGAGTACGGATGGCCGACCCATTCCTCCGCGATCAGGTTGTAGTGCATCGCGCGCTGTCCCGGGTTGTAGATCAGGTTGTTGATCACCTGGCCGCGTGCGCCGCCCTTGAACAGCGGATTGCGCTCGTAGTTGTGCGCATACAGGTTGCCGACGATCAGGATGTCGTTGACGTGGTCGTGGATCAACGAGCCCTTGGAGTGCTCGCCCTTGGCGTGGGTCGCGTGGGCCAGGCCTTCGGCGATGATGTTGTTGCTGAAGGTGATGCGGCGCGATGCGGCCTCCATCCACTGCCGCTCGTCCTCACCGGCAAAGCGGGTGCTCGAAGCCGACAGATTCTCGTCGGTCGCCCAGCTCAGCGAGCAATGGTCGACGATCACATCGCGCGCGCCGCGCACGGTGGTGATCGCATCGATGTCGTGGCCGGACATCTTCGCCAGGCCGCCGTCGCCCGGACGCACCCGGATGTGGCGAACGATCACGTCGTGGGTGGCGATGGTCAGCCCGCCCTTGATCAGGGTGATCCCGGGTTGTGGCGCGGTCTGGCCGGCGATGGTCAGGTACGGCTCGGCGATGCGCAGCTCCTTGAGCCCCAGGTCGATGACGCCGCCGACCTCGAACACGATGATGCGCGGCCCGGATGCTTTCACCGCTTCGGCGAACGAGCCCGGCCCCTCGGCCGCCAGCGTGGTCACCCGAATCAGCCTACCGCCGCGGCCGCCGGGCGTGTGCGCGGCCCAGCCCTGGGCGCTGGGGAACGCCGGGGTCGCGGCGGGGGATGCGGCCAACGCGAGACCCACCCCTGACAGCAGGGCCAGCAGGCAGACGACAAGCCGGCATATCGCCGTCGGGAATGGCGCCCTGCGCATCATCGATGGTTTCTCCTGATTGGCATCCGCAAAGCGTGATGCAGGCGCCGGCATGCCGCACTGCACATTGAAAATGACACCGGTTTACCATATACGAAACACCGGCGGTGCCGCGATGTGCACCGCAGCATCTGGCCGGGCGATCAGGAGGTGCCAGCTTGAGCAACAACCAGGACAGGGGCGTCGACGCGATGGACGCGGAGGAAGCCGCGATCGCTGCGCATTTCGTTGCCGCGCGCCTGCAAGGCCGCGCGCTGGCGGAATTTCCCGGCGCGATTCCTGCCGACCTGGTCGCCGCCTACCGGGTCCAGGACCATGCGATCGCGCGCTGGCCCGACCAGGTCGTCGGATGGAAGGTTGGCTATATCCAGCCGCAGCGGCGCGATGCCTCCGGCGACGAGCGCCTGCTCGGGCCGATCTTCCGCCGTCAGGTATGGCAGGCCGACGGTCGCGTCGAGCTGCCGGTGTTCGCCGGCGGTTTCGGCGCGGTCGAGGCAGAGTACGTATTGCGCCTGCTGGCCGATGCGCCCGGGGACAAGTCCGAGTGGAGCGCGCAGGAAGCCGAAGCGCTTCCGGCTGCGTTGCACATCGGCATCGAGATTGCGAGCAGCCCGTTGGCGACGATCAACGCGCTGGGACCGTGCGTCGTGGTGTCGGACTTCGGCAACAACAACGGCCTGCTCATCGGCAGCGAGATCCCCGAATGGACGCGCCTGGACGAGCATGGTCTGCGCGCGGAAACCTGGATCGACGGCGAGCGCGTCGGTATCGGCGGGGCCACGATCCTGCCGGGCGGCCTGCGCGCTGCCTATGCCTTCGCGTTGGCGCGCTCAGCCCAGCGCGGCCGGCCGCTGCGCGCCGGCGATCTGGTCGCGACCGGGAATGCCACCGGTATCCACGATATCGCCGTGGGCCAGACCGCGCTGGTGCGTTTCGACGGGCATGGCGAGATCGAAGGCCGGGCAGTCGCGGCCGCGGCTGTGGGTGGCTCCGGGTGATTGATCGCCGCCGCCTCTTCGCCGCCGGGTTCGGCCTGGCCTGCGCCGCCCCGCTACCTGCGGCGCTGGCGCGCGGCACCGGCGTGCTCACCGCCACCGACGTGCATGTCGACGGATACCCCACGGTCGAAGCAGTGCAGTGGATCGGCGAAACGCTCGCGCGCGAGACTGGTGGCCGCCTGCGCATCCGCCTGTACCACTCCGGTCAGCTCGGGCGGGAATCGGAAGCCATCGACATGGCGCGTTTCGGCGCCATCGACATCACCCGCGTCTACAGCGGCGCGCTCAACAATGCATTTCCGCTCACCCAAGCGCTGTGCCTGCCGTACGTGTTCGAGTCCGTCGCGCACCAGCGCCGTGCGCTCGATGGCAATGTCGGCGCGGCGGTGTTGCGCGGGTTCGAGGCGCGTGGCCTGGTCGGGCTGGCGATCTACGACAGTGGTGCGCGCTGCTTCTACAACACCCGACGGCCACTGCATACGCCCGCCGACCTGCGGGGGCTGAAGTTCCGGGTGCCGCCGTCGGACATCTTCCTCCAACTGCTGCGCCAGTTCGGCGCCAACCCGACGCCATTGGCCTATGGCGAGGTTTTCTCGGCGCTGGAAACCCGCCTGATCGACGGCGCGGAGAACAACATGCGCAGCTTTCATTCCAGCCGTCACTTCGAAGCCGCGGGCTACTGGTCGCAGAGTGAGCATTCATACGCCCCCGACGTGCTGCTGATCTCGCGCCGCTGCCTGGATGCAATGACGCCGGCCGATCGCGCGCTGCTACTGGACATCGCACGCGGCTCGGTGGCGGTGATGCGGCGGTTGTGGGATGCCTCGGAGCGCAGCGCGCGCGCGGCGGTGGCCGCGCATGGCGTCGCATTCAACAACGTCGACGTCCCCGCCTTCCGCAGCGCGGCGGCACCGCTGCTTGAGGATTACCTGCGCCGGCCGGAGATCGCCCCGTTGTATCGCCGCATCCGCGCATTCGCCTGAGAGAGACATGAGCCCAGAAGCACGCGAATCCAACCTGACACGATGTCAGCGCGCGCTGACACGCCTGGCGTCGTTCGCCGTGGCCATCGCCGGCATCGCCCTGCTCGGCCTGGTCGCGGTGCAGGCCTGGCAGGTCATCGCCCGCTACGTGCTCAATGATTCGCCGAGCTGGACCGAACCGGTGACCCTGCTGCTGTTGAGTACCGCGATGAGCTTCGGTGCCGCAGCCGGCGTGCTCGAGCAGCGCCATTTCCGCTTCGATCTGCTCGCACGAAGACTGCCGCCCGCGCTGCATCGCGCCTGCGATGTGCTGGGCGCCGCGGTGATCGCGGCGATCGGTGCCACCCTGGCATGGTGGGGCACGCGTCTGCTGCTCGACGGCCTGGATGTGCGCATGGCCGGCGCCGCGCTGCCGCAGAGCATCGGCTACCTGCCGCTGGCGCTGGGCGGGCTGCTGATGGTGGTGTTCGCGCTGCTGCACTGCGTACTCGCATGCACCGGCGAGCGCACCCAGGACGGGAGCTGAGGATGGCGATCGTGCTGCTGTTCGGAGTCTTCGTTCTGCTGCTGCTGTTGGGCGTACCGGTCGCCTTTTCGCTGGCCGCGTCCTCGCTGCTGCTCCTGTTCTTCCTCGACCTGCCTTCGGTGGTGCTGGTGCAGCAGGTCGGCGCCGGTATCGGCAGCGCGTCGCTGATCGCGATCCCGCTGTTCATCTTCGCCGGCGAAATCATGATGCGCGGCGGGATCTCGGAGCGATTGATCAGTCTTGCCGCGGCGCTGGTCGGGCGGGTCCGCGGCGGGCTCGGCCAGGTCAGCATCCTCTCGTCGCTGTTCTTCGGCGGTGTGTCCGGCTCGGCGATCGCCGATGTGTCCGCGGTCGGTGGCACCATGATTCCGCAGATGGTCCGCCGCGGCTACGACCGCGACTTCGCGGTCAACGTCAGCATCACCGCTGCGCTGGTGGCGCTGCTGGTGCCGCCTTCGCACAACCTGATCCTGTACTCGGCCGCGGTCGGCGGTGGCATCTCGATTGCCGACCTGTTCGCCGCAGGCATCGTTCCGGCGCTGCTGATGACATTCGCACTGATGGTCACCGGCTATGTGGTCGCGCGCCGCCGCGGCTATGGCGTCGAGCCGTTCCCCGGCCTGCGCGCGGTCCTGCTGCGGCTGCTGTCGGCGCTGCCCGGGCTCGGCCTGGTGGCGCTGATCTTCGTCGGCATCCGCGCCGGCGTATTCACCGCGGTGGAGAGCGCCGCGGTTGCGGTGGTGTACGCGCTGCTGGTGACCGTGGCGGTGTACCGCGCGCTCGACCTGCGTGGGTTCGTGCAGGCCGTGGCGCACGCGACACGCACCACCGGCGTGATCCTGTTCGTGATCGCGACCGCGGCGCTGTTCGGATGGCTGCTCGCCTACCTGGAAGTTCCAGCGGCGGCGGTGGAGCTGCTCAGCGCGGTCGCCGACAGCCGCTATACGGTCTTGCTCCTGATCGTGCTGATCCTGCTGCTGCTGGGCACCTTCATGGATCTGGCGCCGATGATCCTGATCTGCACGCCGATCTTCCTGCCGGTGGCGAAGGCGTTCGGTGTCGATCCGCTGCAGTTCGGCACGGTGCTGGTGCTGGCCGGCGGCATCGGCCTGGTCACGCCGCCGGTGGGCTCGGTGCTGTTCGTCGGCACCGCCATCGGCGGAATCGGCATCGGTGAGAGCCTGAAGTCGATCTGGCCGTTCTGGCTGGCGGCGGTGGCGGTGTTGCTGGTGGTCGCGGGCGTGCCGGAGCTGTCGCTGTGGCTGCCGGCACTGTTGAAGGCGTAGGACGCTTATGCAAACAAGAGCATTGCAAGGATTGCTTCCCGCGATCGGGATTTGGCTGCTCGGGTCGATGCTCACCGCCAGCGCCGCGCCGCCGCGCGATGCGGGCGGCTGGGCGCGCGGCATCGAAGGCCAGCGCCAGGCCGACCTGGGCGATGGCAGCTTCCTCAATCCGATCCTGGCCGGCGACCACCCCGACCCATCGGTGCTGCGCGTGGGCGAGGACTACTACCTCACGCTGTCGTCGTTCGATGCCTATCCCGGGCTGCCGCTGTGGCACTCGCGCGACCTGGTCAACTGGCAGCCGATCGGCCATGCCATAACCACCAGCGTCGGTTCGATCTGGGCGCCGGATCTGGTCCACCACGGCGGCCGCTACTACATCTACTTTCCCGGGCGGACCGATGCCGGCCGCAGCAATTACGTGGTCTGGGCCGACGACATCCGCGGGCCGTGGAGCGAGCCGGTCGATCTGAAGCTGCCCGATCACATCGACCCCGGGCATGCGGTCGGCGAGGACGGCAAGCGCTACCTGTTCCTGTCCGATGGCGACTACGTACAGCTCAGCGACGACGGCCTGCGCACGATCGGCGCGGTGAAGCATGCCTACGACGGCTGGCGCTATCCCGAGGACTGGGTGGTCGAGAGCTATTCGCAGGAAGGGCCCAAGATCACCCGCCGCGGCGACTGGTACTACATGATCACCGCGGTCGGCGGCACCGCCGGTCCCCCGACCGGACACATGGTGATCGTGGCGCGCTCGCGCTCGATCCACGGGCCTTGGCAGAACGCACCCAACAATCCCGTGGTGCGCACCCGCTCGGCCGACGAGCACTGGTGGTCGCGTGGCCATGCCACCCTGGTCGAGGACGTGGCCGGCCAATGGTGGGTGATGTATCACGGCTACGAGAAGAATTTCTGGACCCTGGGCCGACAGGCGCTGCTGGATCCCGTGGAATGGACCGACGACGGCTGGTTCGCGGCCAAGGGCGGCGACCTGAGCCGGCCTCTGCGCAAGCCGGCGGGCGAGGCGACAGGCGCGCATGGCATGGCCTTGTCCGACCGCTTCGACGGCCGCCAGCTGGGCGCGCAATGGGCGTTTTTCGATCCGGCACCCGGGGAAATGCAGAGGGCCACGCTGGATGGCGAGGCGCTGGTGCTGCAGGGCAAGGGCAGCGCGCCGCGCGACAGTTCGCCGCTGACGCTGATCCCCGGCGACCGCGCCTATGAGGTCGAGGTCGAAATGGAGATCGGCGCAGGTGCCATCGGCGGCCTGGTGCTGTTCTACAGCGACCGCCTCTATGCCGGCCTGGGATCCAACGGCGAGGCGTTTGTGATGCACCGCTACGGCGAGGAGCGTCCGGCGGAAGGACTGGCGCCGGGCAAGGGCGGCAAACTGTGGCTGCGGCTGCGCAACGATCGCCACATCGTCACCCTCCATCACAGCCGCGATGGGCGCCACTGGGAAAAGTACGGCGTGCAGATGGAAGTCTCCGGCTACCACCACAACGTCGCCGGCAAGTTCCTGTCGCTGCGCCCTGGCCTGTACGCCAGCGGCCGGGGCCGGGTGCGCTTCCTGGACTTCCGCTACCGGGCGCTGGACTGACGTGGCCTGCGCGCTTCGAGTGCGCGCGCGCTTCGATGCCGGTTTCCCGCCGCCGGACCGGTAGAATCGGCGCCTGACACCGGTCGCCACGATCGCCATGGCCGCACGCAAGAAGCCTGTTTCTTCCAGCCCCCGCGCCCGCGTCGCGTCGGGCCGCATGCCCGATGGCAAGGTCGCCACCATCAACGACATCGCCCGGCTCGCCGGCGTGTCGAAGAAGACCGTTTCGCGGATCATCAACCATTCGCCGCTGGTGCGGCCGGATACGCGCGACAAGGTCGAGCTGTTGATGCGCGAGCTCGGCTACGTGCCCGATCCGATGGCGCGCGGGCTGGCGTTCCGGCGCTCGTTCCTGATCGGCATGGTCTACGACAACCCGACCGCGCAGTTCATCGTCAACATGCAATACGGCGCGCTCGATGCGCTGCGCGATTCCGGCTTCGAACTGGTGGTGCATCCCTGCGACAGCCGTAGCCCCGGCTATATCGACGGTGTGCGCCGCTTCGTCCAGCAGCAGAAGCTGCACGGGGTGATGCTGGTGCCGCGCGTGTCCGAGGACCAGGCGCTGGCGGACATGTTGCAGGAGATCGGCTGCCGCTACACGCGGATCGCCGCGGTGGCGCTGGACGAGCCTTCGCGCATGGTCATCACCCACGACCGCGACGGCGCGGCCGAAGCCGCCGACTACCTGCAGACGCTCGGCCACCGCGACATCGCCCTGATCACCGGGCCGGCCAGCTACCGCTCCGCGATCGAGCGCACCGGCGGCTTCATCGACGCCCTGTCCAGGCGCGGCATCGAACTGCCGAAGGCGCGCATCGTCGAGGCCGGCTACACCTTCGAGTCCGGCGTTGCCGCCGCGGAAAAGCTGCTCGGCGGCAAACGCCGTCCCAGTGCGATTTTCTGCGGCAACGACGAAATGGCCGCCGGGGTGTACCGGGTCGCGCTGCGCGACGGCATCAGCATCCCGCGCGAGCTGTCGGTAATCGGCTACGACGACAGTCCGCTGGCGTCCCGGCTGTGGCCGCCGCTGACCTCGGTGCGCCGCGACACCCGCGATACCGGCCGGATCGCGGCTGCGATGCTGATCCAGTCGGCCGAGGGCGCCGCTTCGCGCCCGGCGGCGAGCGTGCGTCCGCATCTGGTCATCCGCGACTCGTGCCAGCCGCCGGCCAGCTGAGCCGGACGGCTGGGACGGCCTTGAAATGCGATCAGGAGCGGGGTGCCGCGGGTATTGCGCAGTGCGAAATGACACCGGTTACCAGCGCGCGTAGAATGGCCGGCATCGACAACGAAAAGCGGCCCGACAGCGCGTCGGTGCGGCAGCGATCGGGAGACCCCTGCGTGTACCAGAAGACCTACCACGCCACCCACCCCGGTGTGATGCAGGACATCAGCAACGACGAGCTGCGCGACCTGTATCTGCTTGACGGGCTGTTCGCCGAAGACGCCATCCGCCTCAGCTATACCCATTACGAGCGGTTCGTGATCGGCGGGGTCGCGCCGGTGACCAAGGCGGTGGCGTTGCCGCGCCAGAGCGAGCCGGAATCGGCCAAGGGCCGTCCGTTCCTGGAGCGTCGCGAACTGGGCATCGTCAACGTCGGCGCCGGCCGCGGCACCGTGACGGTCGACGGCACCGCGCACGCGCTGGCACCGAAGGACGGCCTGTACGTGCCGATGGGCAGCGAGGAAGTGAGCTTCGCTTCCGACGATGCCGGCACTCCCGCGAAGTTCTACCTCGCGTCGACGCCCGCGCACGCGCGCTTCGAGGTCAAGCACATCTCGATCGACAGCGCCGTGCCGCTGGAACGCGGCGCGCTGGAAACCAGCAACGAGCGCACGATCTACCAGTACATCGTGCCCGCGACCTGCCAGTCCTCGCAGCTGCTGCTCGGGCTGACCATCCTCAAGCCGGGCAGCGTCTGGAACACGATGCCGCCGCACCTGCACGACCGCCGCTCCGAGGTTTATTTCTACTTCGACCTGGGCGAAAACGACCGCGTCTACCACTTCATGGGCCAGCCCGATGCGCAGCGCCATATCGTCGTCGCCGACGGCGAGGCGGTGGTGTCGCCGCCATGGTCGATCCACATGGGCTCGGGGACGCGCAACTACTGCTTCATCTGGGCGATGGGCGGCGAGAACCTCGATTACACCGACATGCACGTGCTCGACATCTGCCAGCTGAAGTGACGCCATGACCGACAATCCGTTCAATCTCGACGGCACGGTCGCCCTCGTCACCGGCGCCAGCCGCGGCCTCGGCCAGGCGATCGCGCTCGCGCTGGCCGAAGCGGGCGCCGACATTGCCGCGGTCAGCACCGGCGAGTCCGCCGCCACCGCCGAACAGGTGCGGGCGCTGGGCCGTCGTTTCCTCGCACTGCGGGCCGATCTGTCGACCCTCGAGCCGATCGCGCGCATCGTCGAGGATGCCGTCGCCGAACTCGGCGCGATCGACATCCTGGTCAACAACGCCGGTCTGATCCGGCGCGCAGATGCGGTGGACTTCACCGAGCAGGACTGGGACGAGGTCATCGACGTCAACCTCAAGAGCGCGTTTTTCCTGGCCCAGGCGGCAGGCCGGAAGATGATCGCGGCCGGTCGCGGCAAGATCATCAACATCGCCTCGATGCTCTCGTTCCAGGGCGGCATCCGCGTGCCGTCGTATACGGCCAGCAAGAGCGGGCTCGCCGGCATCACCCGCCTGCTGGCCAACGAATGGGCATCGAAGGGCGTCAATGTCAACGCCATTGCGCCGGGCTATATGAGCACCGACAACACCGCGCAGCTGCGCGCCGACGAGGCGCGCAACCAGGCCATCCTCGACCGCATCCCCGCCGGACGCTGGGGTGAGCCACGCGACCTCGGCGGCGCAGCGGTGTTTCTCGCCTCGCCCGCGTCGGACTACGTCAACGGCGCGATCATCCCGGTCGACGGCGGCTGGCTCGCGCGCTGACCTGCCGGCAGATCGCAGAGATGTGGACGATGAACCCTTCCCGGAGTCGGCCGTTTCTCGCAGCCACGATCCTCGCGATCGCGGCGTTTTCCGTAGGCTCGGCCGCATCGGCGGCGCAGGCGCCCGCTGTTCCGCCAAGCGGCGAGCGCAGCGATTCGTACGTGCAGCAGGCGCGCGACATCGCCATCGAACAACCTGGCCCGCACGAAGGCAGTGGCACCACCACCGCGTATCCGTTCTTCGAGAACGCCAGCGGCTTCGACATCGTCTTCCGCCAGCGCGCGCTGCATCCCGGGGCCAGCATCGGCGAGCACCGCAACGACAAGGACGAGATCTACTACGTCCTGTCCGGACGCGGCGAGCTGCTGCTCGATGGCCAGCGCCGCGAAGTCGCGGTGGGCGACGCTGTGCTGACCCGTGATGGCAGCACGCACGCGCTGTTCCAGCGAGGCGAGGAGGATCTAGTGATCATCGTGGTCTACCGCAAGCGCCCACAACCCTGACCGCACCCGCGCGGCGCGGTGGCCGAAAGCGGTGGCTCCGGCGACACGCGCTTGGCATGATGGCCGCCGACTTCACGTGGAGCGGCGCCATGCGCAAGGCCCTGCCGACGATGGTGTTCGCCACGGCATGTCTCGCGCTGCCGGCACGGGCAGATCAGTACTCGTACGTCACGGTGCAGCAGGCGGCGCAGGCCATGCAGGTGCTGGCGCGCAACCAGGTCGTGCATGGGTTCTGTGCGCCGTGCGGAGACCAGGCTTCGCAACCCTCGCGCGTTGAACGGGTGGAGATCGGGCGGATCTGGGAAGGCCAGAGTGCCGAGCCTTACCAGGCGTCGGATGGCAAGACCTATTGGCAGGTCTATCTCAACGACGCGCCCGTCGACCTCGCCTATCTGTATGTCGCCAGCGGGGACGGATGGGTAAACCTGGCCCTGCAGCTGGGCTTGCCTGCATCGGATGTGCCGCGGCGATTGGACGCGGCACAGACCGGCCGCTGACGCGCGGCATGTCCGGCCAACCGGCGCCACGCAGGCAGATCTGGATCGTGCCCGGCCGCGCGTATCCCGGCTGGGGCTGGGTTGCGGCCACGGCGGGGCTGTGGCTGCTGTTCGCGCTGCTGTTGCTGGCGATCGGCGAGTTGCAGCGCGGGTTCGATCAGGGCGCCGTAACGCGGATCGCGCTCGGCTACTACGCCACCGCTGCAGCGGTGGTGTTCGTCGCGCTGCACGCATTCGTGCGCCGCCCCTGGGCGCAGCAGCTCGCGATCGTGTCGAGCGTGCCGATGCTGCTGCTCTTCCCGGTCGGCACCGTGGTCGCGGGTCTGGCCCTGCGCGCGCTGCTGCGTCACCGGGCGTTCTACGAGGTCGGGCGCAGCTGACGGCTGCGCGCGAACGGCTAGACGCCACCCCACAGCGTCGGCAGCAACGACTCGCCCAGCCACAGCCAGCGCGCCATCCAGGCGCTGACCAGGCCGATCAGGACCGTCAGCGGCAGGCCGATGCGCAGGAAATCGCCGAAGCGGTACTGCCCCGGCCCGAGGATGAGCAGGTTGCCGTGATGGCCGATCGGGGTCAGGAAGGACGCGACCGCGCCCAGCGCCGTGCACACCACGAATGGCGTGGGCGGCAGGCCCAGCGACTGCGCCAGCGAGATCGCGATCGGCCCCAGCAGCACCGTGGTGGCGGCATCCGACATCACCTGGGTCAGCAGCGCGGCCACGCTGAACATCACCAGCAACACCGCCAGCGGGCTCCAGCCCGCCACGACCTGCAGCAGCCCGCTCGCGAGCAGGTCGGCGGTGCCGGTCTGCTCCATCGCGATGCCGAGCGGAATCACGCCGGCGATCATCACGAAAATGCGCACATCGATTCCGCGATACGCCTGCTCGATGTCGAGACAGCGCGTGGCCACCATCGCCACCGCGCCCAGCAGGAAGGCCAGCGGAGGCGACAGCCATTCGGTGGCCGCGGCCAGGATCGTTGCGCCCAGGATCACCAGCGCCAGCGGTGCGCGCACCCGCCGCTGCACCTCGCCGGCAAACGGCACCAGCATCAGGAACCCATGGTGCGCGGCGAGTTCGGCGAAGCGCGCGGTCTTGCCCCAGAGCACCAGCAGGTCGCCTTCGCGCAGGCGCGCATCCGACAGGCGCAGGCCCATCGAGCCGTCGCGCCGCCACAGGCCGGCGATCACCGCGTGGAAGCGTCGCGAGAAGTCCAGCTCACGTACGCTGCGGCCGATGAATTCCGAACCTGGCGCCACCACCGCCTGCACCAGCTGGGCTTCGCCCTCGCCGGTGACGGTATCGCCGAAGCGCGCGACCGCATTGAGGTCCAGGCCCGGATCCTTGTGCAGGGTCATCAGATCGTCTGCGGCGGCTTCCACCAGCAGGATGTCGCCCGCCAGCAGCGGGCTGGTCGCGCCCAGGTCCTTGCGCAGTTCGCCTTCGCGTACCCAGCCGATCAGGCGGAAGGTATCGCCGAACGCCTTCTGCAGCTCGCCCAGCGTGCGCGTGTTCCAGCGCGATTCCCTCACCACCAGCAGCTCGGTGCGGTAGCGGTCCAGGCGCAGGTAGCCGCCGTCGTCGTGCTCGCCGCTGTGCTTGGGCAGGACCCACTTGGCCAGCAGCATGTAGGCGATACCGACCAGCACCAGGGCGATGCCGATGGGCGTGATCGAAAAGATGCCCAGGCCCTCGGCCCCGGTGCGCTCGATCAGATTGTCGGCCAGCAGGAACGCCGGCGCGCTCACCAGGGTCAGCGTGGTGCCGAGCGAGGCCGCGAGCGACATCGGCATGAGCAGGCGCGAAGCCGGCAGGCCGGCCTCGCGCGCGTGGCGCAGCACGATCGGCAGCATCATCGCGGTGACCATCACGTGGTGGGTGAAGGCCGACAGCGCCGCCACCGCTGGCATCACCACCGCCACCCCGCGCGCCTCGCTGGCCCCGGCCGCGCGTCCGATCCACAGGCCCAGCCGCTCGGTGATACCGGTGGCGGCCAGTGCCCCCGAGATCACGAACACCGCCGCGACGATGATCGCAGGCTCGCTGGCGAAGCCCGACAGCGCCTGTTTCGCGTCCAGCACCCGGGTCAGCACCAGCGCCAGCAGGATCAGCATCGCGGTCACGTCCACCCGCAGCCGCTCGCTGACGAACAGGTACAGTCCGCCGGCGAGGATCAACAAGAATGCGAGCTGCTGCCAGTCCATCGCCGCATTGTGCGTGAACAGGGGGGCAGGCGCTTGACCCTGCGTCCACCTGACCTACACACATGGCTTTGGACACTGGCCGGCACGCGGGGTAACCCCGGACCCTCGAGTCATGCGCAACCCCACCCACAACCAGGCCGCCGCCGGCACGCTGCCGGACGCCGAAGCGCGTGCGAGCGCGGCCGAAGCCGCTCTCGAAGCGCAGCTCCATCAGCAGCACGCGCTTTCGCAGGGTCTGGCGCACGATCTGCGCGCCCCGCTGCGCGCGATCGACAGCTTCGCGGTCCTGGCCGGGCAGCACGCCAGCGGCATCGACGATGCCGGGCGCGATTACCTGAAGCGCATCCGCGATTCGGCCGCGCGCATGGGCGCGATGCTGGACTCGCTGCAGGAACTTTCCTCGGCCGGTCGCGCACCGCTCCGGTTCGAGCAGGTGGACCTGAGCATGCTCGCCGACTGGGTCGGCGCCGAGCTGCAGGACGCCCACCCAGGACGCGCCGCGCAGATCCAGGTGCGCCCTGGCCTGTCCGTGCAGGGCGACGAGCACTACCTCAAGCGCATGCTGGCCCAGCTGATGGATAACGCATGGAAGTTCTCTGCGCCACGCGAGCGGGTGGAGATCGACGTCGAGGGCGAACGGATCGGCGAGATCGTGCAGCTGCGGGTGCGCGACCGCGGCGTCGGCTTCGACATGCAGTACGCCGGCAAGCTGTTCGAGCCCTTTCAGCGGCTGCACGGGGTCGATGAAGGGTCCGGCGCGGGCCTCGGTCTCGTGATCGCCCAGTGCATCGCGCAGCGGCACGGCGGACGCATCCGCGCCGAGTCGGCGGTTGACGCGGGCAGCGTGTTCCATGTCGAACTGCCGGTCATGCAGGAAGGAGCGCCCAGCGGTGGATAAGGACATTCTGTTGGTGGAAGACAATCCGGACGATGTCGAACTGACCCGGATCGCTTTCTCCGAAGCCAAGCTGGACTCGCGCCTGGAGGTGGTACGCGACGGCGTCGAGGCACTGGACTACCTGTTCGCGCGCGGTGCGCATGCCGGCCGGGATCCGGCCAAGCTGCCCTCGATCGTGCTGCTCGACCTCAACCTGCCCAAGGTCGACGGTCGCGAGGTGCTGCAGGCGATCCGGGCCAACGAAGCCACGCGCAGCCTGCCGGTGGTGGTGCTCACCACCAGCACCGAACCCTTCGACGTGGATGCCAGCTACGCGCTCGGCGCCAACAGCTACATCCGCAAACCGGTCGATTTCGAACAGTTCGTATGGGCGGTCAAGCAGGTGGGGCTGTATTGGCTGGTGCTGAACCATCCGCCCGAGTAGCCACTGGCGAAAAGCCGAGCCCGCCCCGCCTGAGGTCAGCGCGGCGGCGCGAACAGCTGCTCGGCGCGCTGGAACAGGATCCAGCTGGTGGCGATGAACTTGTCTCCGCCGCCGGGACGGTTGCCGCGATGGGTATGGGTGAAGGCGGTCGGCGCGATCAGCAGGTCGCCCACCGCCGGCTTGATCCTGCGCTGCTGGAACAGGAATTCGGTTTCGCCCGCGTCGAACGCGTCGTTGAGGTAGATCGTCCATAGCAGGTGCCGATGCAGGGTTTCGCCGCTGGCATCGCGGGGATACAGCTCGCAGTGCCAGTAGGGATAGCCGCCTTCGTCGGCCTGGTACCACTGCAGATTGATCGCGCCCGGGCGCAGGCATGTGCGCACCAGTTCGCCCAGGCCGGCGTCGTCCATCGCGGACACGTCTTCGGCCGACAGGCGTCGGGGCGCGCCGTCCACGCCCGGCTTCTGCAGCATCAGCGGCGCGATCAGCGCCTGCGGATACTTGCGCAGATAGGCCAGCAGGCCGGCATACACCGCCACGTTGAGCGACTGGTCCACGTCGCGCCAGTCCGCATTGCCGGTGATCTGCACGTCGCGGCTGTGCTTGAGTTCCGGAAACACGCCGCCTCCGACGCGCCCCGGCTGCAGGGCGTCACTGCGTTGGCGCATGCGCGCCACGATCGCCGCGCAGGTCTGCGCATCCAGCGCACGCGGATAGACCTCGATGAAGTCCGCCAGGCTCGGGCTGGGATCGCGGCTCGGGGAACTCGGCGCCGGCGTGGGCATCGGCACTCCTGTGCGGGAAAGCGGACATTCTCGCCGAAGCCAGCCGGCTGCTGACAGCAGGTTGGCAGCAGCCCGGGCGCACGCTGCGATCCCGGCCCTGGCCGGCCCCGTCCCCAATCAATTCCGGAACCGATCCATGCCCGCACGCGACGGACGCCACGACTTCGATTTCATCCATGGCCGCTGGCAGGTCCACAACCAGCGCCTGCGGCAACGGTTGGCCGGCAGCAGCGACTGGGAGCTGTTCGAGGCGCAGGACGAATGCCGCCCGCTGCTGGGCGGGGTCGGCAACCTGGAGGAGTTCCACACGGACTGGGACGGCGGCTACGAAGGATTGGCCCTGCGGCTGTACGACCCCGCCGCGTCCGAATGGCGCATCCACTGGGCCAGCAACCGCAGCGGCAGGCTCGATCCACCGGTCGCCGGACGCTTCGAGAACGGCGTGGGCACGTTTTATGGAAACGATGTGCACCAGGGACAGCCGGTGCGCGTGCGCTTCGAGTGGAGCCACGCGAGCACCCACGGTGCGCACTGGCAACAGGCGTTCTCGGTGGATGACGGCGCCACCTGGGAAACCAACTGGCATATGTGGTTCCGGCTCCTGGGCGACGACGGGCGCCTGGTGCACGAGGACAACGTGATCGAGCTGCGCCAGTACGCGCTCCAGCCGGGCCAGCGCGAGGTGTTGATCGAGCTGTTCGAGCGCGAATTCGTCGAGACCCAGGAAGCGGTCGGAATGCACGTCATCGGCCAGTTCCGTGACCTGGACGATCCGGACCGGTTTGTCTGGCTGCGCGGCTTTGCATCGATGGACGCGCGGCGCGAAGCGCTGCAGGCGTTCTACTTCGGCCCGGTGTGGCAACGCCATCGCGAGCAGGCCAATGCCACGATGATCGACAGCGACAATGTGCTGCTGTTGCGCGCGGCCGCTGCCGACGCGGGCCTGATGCCGACGGCGGCGCCTCGCCCTGCCATCGGTGCTGCCGCGTCGGCCGGCGCGCTGTGCCTGGGGATATGCTCGCTGGACGCGTCGGCGGAACTGGGCTTCGCCCTGCGGTTCGATCGCCAGCTCGCACCGCTGCTGCAGCAGCATGGCGCCAACCTCATCGCCCGCTACGTCACCGACGCAAGCGCCAATACGTTCCCCCGCCTGCCGGTGCGCGAAGACGTGCGCGTGTTCGTCTGGATCGCACGCTTCGACGACGTGGCGCAGATGGATACGCATCTGCAGGCGCTGCGTGCGAGCCCGGCCTGGGCCCAGGCGCTGGGCGATGGCCTGACCGCGCCACCACAGATGTTGCGGCTGGTGCCGACCGCGCGCTCGGAACTGCGTTGAGCCGGCATGATCGGAACAGGCATGATTGGAGCAGGCATGACCGGCTGGCGGCAATGCGAAAGTCGATTGAACCTGCAGCGGAGCCATCCGATCATGCCGCATGCGCCGAGCCGACCGCCTATTCCTGATCATCCACGCACTGCGTGGACGCCGGTCCGCACAGCCCGCGCGCCGGATCGCCGAGACGTTGGGCGTGTCGCTGCGAACGGTGTACCGCGACATCGCCGACCTGCAGCTGTCGGGCGTGCCGATCGAGGGCGAGGCCGGCGTGGGCTACGTGTTGCGCAAGGGCGCGGACATCCCGCCGCTGATGTTCAACGCCGATGAACTCGAAGCGCTGGTCGTGGGCACGCGCTTCGTGCGCGCGTTCGGCGGCGAGCGATTGGGCAGGGGGGCCCGCGCGGCCCTGCTGAAGATCAATGCGGTGCTACCGCCGGACCTGCGCGAGCGCGGCCGGCGCACGCGGATCTTCGCGCCGGAACTGCCCAATCGCATCGAAGCGACCGGCCTGATCGACCGGCTGCATGGCGCGATCCAGGCGCGCACAGTGCTGCTGCTCGACTATCGCGACCAGCACGAGGCGGTCACGCGCCGCGAGGTCGAGCCGCTATGCCTCGCGTTCTGGGGCGGCAGCTGGACCCTGGGCGCCTGGTGCCGCCTGCGCGCGGACTTCCGCAGTTTTCGGCCCGACCGCATCGCGACCCTGGCCGAGACCGGGCAGAGCTTCGAGGACGACAGGACGCGGGGGCTGGAGGCGTATCTGAGATCGGTCGGCGCGGAGCCGGACGAACGCTAGGCGCGCGGTTCCCGGTGCCGGCGGCCTCAGGCCGCGCTCGATTGCAGCTGCGTGGTCGCCATACGTTGCAACGTGGCAGTGAGGGTGCGTTGGCTCATGTCGAGCATCATCAGCGGCGCGGACGGCTCGGCGGCGTCGAGCACGCGTTGCGCCGCCTCCACCACGTCTTCCACCAAGGTCACCGACTCGCCGCCCAGCAGCGCGCGCAGGCTGCGCAGGTGCCCGAGCAGCAGCTTGTCGAATTCCGGTGAACTGCCCCCGCCGGCCGCGCGGCGGACCTGCGACAGGGTCTCGTCCAGCAGCGCCAGCGCATGCAGCAGCTCGTCCGCATGGGGAACCGGAGTGGCGTCGGGAAACATGGCGGCGCTCGCAGAAGGCGGGAAGGGCATGTTCGGAAGCCCGGCGTGACTGCCCGGTGACCGGCCGCGACAGCCGTTCAGCTGTCGCTGGGGCGAGGACGCGGCGGGAAATCCGCTAGACGTCTCCGTCCGTCGCCCAGCCTTCGCCACTGCCGCGATGAAGCACGGTGTCGCTCGCGAGCACCTCGCCCGCGGGCACGGACCCCTGCTCGGCCAGCCGCGCGTAGATCGGGGTGAAGTCCGGCGCGGTGGCTTCCATCAGCTGCTGGAAGCTGTCGATGACGAAATAGGTCTTCTGGAACGTGTCGATGCGGTAGCGCGTGCGCATGATCCGTTCCAGGTCGAAACCGATCCGGTTGGGCGCATCGCTTTCCAGCGCGTGGATCGATTCGCTCTTGGAGGAGACGATGCCGCTGCCATAGATGCGCAGCCCATCGGCCTGGCGGCCGTTACCTTGCTTGATCAGCCCGAACTCGACCGTGTACCAGTACAGCCGGGTCAGGGCTTGCAGCGCATCGGCGCCGATCCCGTGCGCCTTCACCCCGCCGCGCCCGTAGGCCGCCATGTAATCGGCGAACAGCGGGTTCATCAGCAGCGGCACGTGACCAAACAGATCGTGGAACAGATCCGGTTCCTCGATGTAGTCGATCTGGTCGGGGCGGCGGATCCACCAGGTGACCGGGAAGCGCCGATTGGCCAGATGGTCGAAGAAATCCAGCTCCGGCAGCAGGCCTTCCACCCCGATCAGCCGCCATCCGGTCGCGTCGCCGAGCACCCGGTTCATGTCGGAGAATTTCGGGATCCGGTCGGGGGTCATGCCCATCGTGTCCTGCGCCTGCAGGAACTCATCGCAGGCGCGGCCGACCAGAACCTCGCGCTGACGCTGGTAGAGCCGGCGCCAGACATCGTGATCGGTGGCGCTGTAGTCGCCCCACGGCTGTTCGATGACGCCGGTGGCGTACACCGGCACTTTGCCCTTGTCGGTCTGCAGGTTCTCGACGCGGCGCGGCTGGTTCATGGACGTGCTCCCGGAGATAACTGCAATCTAGCGCGCCGCCGGCACAACATGGTTGCAAGATTGCGCTTTATGCCGCTTGTGGCGCAACATTCTTGCGCGTAACCATGGAAACCCGCCCGACATGGCCGAATCGACGCTGGATCGCACCGACTTGTTGCTGCTGGCGCAGCTGCAGCGCAATGGCCGCCTGACCAATGCGGAGCTGGCCGAGCGCGCGCACCTGTCGCCTTCGGCCTGCCTGCGCCGGGTCCAGCGGATGGAGCGCGACGGGATCATTGCCGGCTACCGCGCCGAGGTCGACGCCGAGCGTCTGGGCCTGGGGCTACAGGCCTTCGTCCGCGTGCAGCTCAGCCGGCACGACGCCGAGGCGGTGGCCGCGTTCGCGCGCTTCGTCAACGAATGGGACGAGGTGGTCGCCTGCCATGCGCTGACCGGCGACATGGACTACCTGCTGCAGGTCGTCGTGCGCGATCTGGACCATTTTTCGCGCTTCCTGCTCGACCGCCTGCTGGGCCAGTCGGGCGTGGCCGACGTCAATTCCAGCTTCGTGCTGCGCACGGTCAAGGCCTTCGGCGGCATGCCGCTGCCGCAGTGACCATCCCATCCCCGCATCCTGCTGTGGGAGCGGCTTTAGCCGCGATTGCCTTCGTGCCTGAACCAACCAGACAGCCGAAAAACATTCGCGGCTAAAGCCGCTCCCACGGGCGCGCTACTTCGCAAATTTGTCACCGAAGAAATCTCCGCGATTCCAGGTCGGCCGCGCCGCGGCGTCGCCGACGATGCGCCCGATGCGCGCATTGAGCCGGGCCAGGCGCGCCGCGTCGCGATAGGCGATCGGCAGGTCTGCCTGGTCGCTGGGCTGGTGGTAGTGCTCGCGCAGGAACTTGGTGAAGGCCAGCCTGGGGTGGCGTGTGCCGTCGGCGCTGATGGTGCCGCCGAGCAGATACACGGCAGGAATCCCGGCGCGGATGAAGGGATACTGATCGCTGCGCACGAAGATGGTTTCCTCGGGGAACGGATCTGGCGTCAACAGAACGCCGACCTCTTTCGCCGCCGTCTCCAGCGTACCCTTCAACGAGGAATGTTCCACCCCGATCGGCACCACGTCGGTGCTCGGCGCCAGCAGCACCGGCATGTCCAGGTTGATGTTGGCCACCAGCGAATCCGAGGCCACCGTGGGATGGGTGGCGAACCACTCGGCCCCCAGCAGGCCTTTCTCCTCTGCGGTCACCGCGACGAACAGCAACGAGCGCCTGGGTTTGTCCGCCGCCGATACCAGTTCGCGCGCGGCTTCCAGCATGATCGCCACGCCCAGCGCATTGTCCAGCGCGCCGTTGTAGATCGGATCGCCGTTGACCGGCGCGCCGACGCCGAGGTGATCCAGGTGCGCGGTGTAGACGATATGTTCGCCGGCCAGCGCAGGATCGCGACCGGACAGCTTGCCGACCACATTGCGCGACTGCGCGGGCTCGATGGTCGTGTGCGCGGCCAGCTCCAGCGTCACCGGCAGCTTGAAGCCGCGCAGCGTGCCGTCGATGGCGGCTTGGAACAGTTCCGCGGACAGGTGGTCGCTGCCGTCGAAAAGCAGGTCGGCCGCTGTGGCCGGCACGCTCGCCACGACCGCAAGCTGGGGAAAGGTGTCGATGCCCTTGCCGTCTTTGCCGCGCAGGCGCATGCCGGGCTTGCGCCAGTTGTCCGCGCTGCGCGCCCACGGGGTGCGTGCCTCTTCCTGCGCGGTATTGACGAACACCGCGCCCACCGCGCCGCGCTCGGCCAGCGCACGCAGCTTCTCGCGGGTGGAACTGTAGTAGGCGCGGCGGTCGTGATCGAAGCGCGCCGGCGCGCCGTTGAACAGCACAGCCACCTTGCCCTTCACGTCCAGCCCGGCGAAATCGTCGTGCCGCAGTTCCGGCGCATGCACGCCGAAGCCCACGAAGATCGCAGGCGCGGAAACCTCGGCGCGGGCCTGCTCGAAGTTCAGCGCCGGCAGGAACTGGTCCTTGAAGCGCAGCGCGACCGTGCGATCGGGATGGACGATCGCCAGGCGCGCACCGGCCTGTTCGCGCCGGGCCTGGAGCAGCGGTACGGTCTGGAAGAACGACTCGCCGTCGCCAGCCGGCTGCAGGCCGATCGCGCGCATCCGCCCGGCCACGTATTCGGCGGCCTTGTCGTAGCCCGGGGTTCCGGCTTCGCGCCCCTGCATCGCATCGTCCGCGAGGGCGCGCACATCGGCTTCGATGCGGGCCTGGGCGCTGTCCGCCGCAGCGGGACCCGCGGCCGCGGGGGCCCCCCCCCGCGCCCCGCGCGCCCCCGCGGCCCCCCCCCCCGGGAGGCGTAAC